>NZ_JBRFJF010000001.1:0-250469 GCF_052932265.1 Finegoldia sp. P2-F-LR
TCAAGAAGCATGGTATTATCCAATCAATGTCAAGAAAAGGTAATTGTTATGATAATTCAATTATGGAAACATTTTTTGGAAGATTAAAAAATGAAGTTTATTATGGTTACGAAAAGAGCTATAACTCTTTTGAAGAATTTTCGAAAGCAATAGAAAAATACATCTATTATTACAATAACGAAAGAATTCAGAGGAAAACAAAATGGATGCCACCTACAAAGTATAGGTTAGCATCCACTACAACTAATTAATTAAATATTGTGTCCAGTTTTATGGGTACACATCACTTTGTATTGCAGAAAACATTCCGTTTTTAATTTTGTTTTATTTTAATTCAAAATTATTGTATAATATTATTATCTATAATTTTAGGAGGATTAAATGGACGAAGTCGGGCCCAATCTTATTGTAGAATTGGTTATTTTATTAATACTTATAGTAATTAATGCTTTTTTTTCAGCAAGTGAAATAGCAATTGTATCTTGTGATAAAAATAAGCTTAGGGTTATGAGTGATGACGGAAATGAAAAGGCAAAATCTGTTTTAGAACAATTTGAAAAACACACAAAATTTTTGTCTACTATTCAAGTTATATTAACTTATATTGGATTTGTTGCTTCAGCAATATGTGCATCTAGTTTAAGTGTAAGTTTGAGTAAAAAGATGATATTTTTAGGATTAAATAAATCTGTAACTTATTGGATATCAGTGTGTGTTGTACTTATTGTTTTGTCGTTTTTGTATATTTTGTTTGGACAATTGATTCCAAAAAGAATTGCTTTGAGTGTGGCGGATTCTTTTGCGTTATTTTCGATTACTGCTGTAAAATTTATTTACTTTATTTTAAAACCATTTGTTTTTTTACTTTCTAAGTCAACAAAATTTATACTGAGTATAATTGGAATTAAAACTTTGAATGTGGAGAGCAAAATTACTGTTGAAGAAATAAAATCAATGGTAGAGGTCGGAAAGGAACAAGGAATAATAAATTCAAACGAAAAAGATATGATTGATGCTGTTATTAACTTTGATGAAAAAACAGCTGAAGAAATAATGACAGCAAGAACAGAAGTATTTGCAATTGACCTTGAAGATTGTATTGAAGATTATTTGGATAAATTAATGGAACTAAAATTTTCAAGAATTCCAGTATATGAAGGTGATATTGACAACATACTGGGCATCATCTACATTAAAGATTACATGAGTGAAGCTTACAAACATGGATTTAATAATGTTGACTTAAGAAAGATTTTAAAGCCAGCGTATTTTATATCAGAAACTAAAAATATCAATGATTTATTCTCAGATATGAAGAAAAAAAGAATTCACATGGCAATCTTAATTGATGAATATGGTGGTTTTTCAGGTATTGTATCGATGGAAGATTTAATTGAAGAAATAGTTGGAAATATCGAAGATGAATACGATCATGAAGCTCCTGATATTATTCAGGTTGACAAGTTTAATTATATAGTAAAAGGTAGTACTTCTATAAAAGAAATTAATTCTAACATTGGACTTGAGATTGATGAGCTATCGGATGATTATGATACATTAGGCGGTATGTTAATAAATCGATTGGGATATATACCTGAAGATGGCTTTAAAAGAAAAATAGAAATAGATGATGTTTTGTACAATATAATTTTTGTGGAAGATAAAAGAATTAAAAAGGTAAAAATTACATTACCTAAGAACTTTTTTGAATAGGTGATTAAATGATTATTATAAAAAATAAAGATGAAATAGAAAAAATGGATATTTCTGGAAATGTTATTTCTGGAATGCATGAAGCTTTAAGGGAATTTGTTAAACCAGGTTTGACTACAATGCAAGTTAATGATTTTTGCGAAAAATTTATTAGAAGCAAGGGAGCAATACCAGCTCAAATAGGATTTGAGGGATTCCCATACGCTACATGTTGCTCTGTAAATGATGAAATATGCCATGGATATCCATCTGATTATATTTTAAAATCAGGTGATTTGTTAAAAGTAGATACAGTAGTTGAATTGAATGGTTGGATGAGTGATTCCTGTTGGAGTTATGCAGTTGATGAAATAGACGAAGATACTCAAAAACTTATGGATGTTACAAGAGAATGTTTGTATGAAGGAATTAAATTAGCTGTTATTGGCAATAGACTAGGAGATATAGGAGCTAAAATTCAATCAATAGCAGAAACTAATGGCTATTCTGTAGTACGCGAATTCACAGGCCACGGAATCGGCAGAGGTATGCATGAAGATCCAATGGTTCTTCACTATGGTAAAGAACACAGAGGTCTTAGATTACAAGAGGGAATGGTATTAACTATTGAACCAATGATAAATATGGGAACTCATAAGTTAAAAATCGATAATAATGGATGGACCGCAAGAACTATTGATGGTAAAAAATCATGCCAATATGAACACACATTAGCTATCACAAAAGATGGTCCAAGAATTTTGACTAAACAACAAGGACAATAAAATAAAGAGAATATTTTGGGGTTCCTCAAAATATTCTCTATTTTTTTATTACTGGAAAATTATAAAAATCATTAACCTTTTTTGTAGAATATATTAGTCTACTGACTTTTATATCATATTCAAATAATTTTTTGTAATTATCAGATAAACTTGAAAAATCTCTGTTCAAAGAATAAATTTTACAATTTTTTTTAATTGCGGAAAAATCGAAGTTTTTTTTGAATCCCAATAGGCGAACAGCTTCAATATCTGCATTTACGATATCATCTACAAATTTTTTATCTACTCCTAAAATATAATTTAAAATCAATCTTTGAAGTCGATTTTTGGTATATTTTTTATTTTTTATGTTTTCAAAAAAATCATCATAATTTTCATTCAATGCATTTGATAGAAGATTATCTAATCCTTTCTCATAACCCGTTATATTATCTAATTCTGACTTTTCCACAAATAATTTATAAGATAATATGTCTAAAAGTTTTTTGTTAGATCTAATAGAATTTTGTTTAAGATATTCGTAAGTTAAGGATGGAATTTTGTCTTTAAATTCTTCTAATAGTTTCAAATTAGATCTAATAGAAGAGGCACTATAAGAAATACATTCTAAGGAATTTGAATTGTATTCGCTATTGGCTCTTCTTATTGGCAGAATTTTACATTTAGAGTGTAGTTTATCTAATGATTTCATATATTCCAAAGCAAGAATGTTATTTGATTTGAATATTTCATCGGAATATTCAGAGTAGTTTTGCTTTGAAAATATCATTATGTTTTTATTATATGAAATATTTTTGTTTTCTAGTATAAACTGTTTAATATTATCTTCATTTTCTAGTAGAAAATCTTTGTATGAAATTAGATCTTTTATTTCTGTTTCAATTCCAAAAGAAACATAATTACATCCAATAGTGTCTATTATTTTAATAGCGTAATAGGCGAAATTTTGCGCTGATTGCAAGGAAAATACTGAAGGAATTTCAATAACACAGTCTATTCCGTGTTCCAAAGCAATTTTAGTTTTATGAAGTTTATCTAAAATAGAAAATTCACCACGTTGCACTACATTTCCGCTCATGATTGCAATTATATTTGATTCTGGGAAATTTTTTTTTATTTGATCTATTTGATGTAAATGCCCAAAATGGAACGGATTGTATTCACTTACTATAGCTATATTCATAATTATTGATTCCTTTCATATACTTTTTTCTTATGTTGTATTATAATTGATATTGGTAATATAGTAAATAAAAAGGGGTAGATTTTATGGATATAAGATTTGTTAAAGGCAATATTTTTGAGCTACAAAGCGATGCAATTTTATATTTTATCGAAAATTCACTTCTGGAAGAGAATTCAAAAAAATTAGTTGAAAAAGCTGGAGAAAGAATTTTAGAACCTCTTACAAAAATAAGTGGAATAGAAAAAGGCGAATGTAAAATCATTCCCGCTTTTAATATAACTTCGGATTATGTGATATTGGCAAATTTGCCAGATGATTTAAGAAATAACAACAAAAATATTTTCAAAAATTTAATCTATAATGTTTTTTGTGAAATGAAAAAATTTGAAATTCATTCGCTTAACATAGATTATTCTCTTTTAACTGAAAAATATTCTAGTGAATTTGTTAATCTTATAAATGAAGTTATAGACGAAAAATCGTTGAGAATTAGCGATTTTCTTGTATTTATGTGCAAAAGTTAGTAATTGACTTTTAACTTAAATTACTCTAAAATAATATTATGTCCAATGACGAAAGGTAGTGATTAATATTTTTCCAGAAACTCATAAGAGAATTGTTAGAGAAATAAATCAAGACATTAAAGATTCCTATGGAATCAATTTAAATATAAAAAAATTAGAATGGGGAGCTGTTAGTCCAGATATTTTACCAAAATACAAGCTAATAGCACATTACAAAGAAGAAAGTATAAATTATATTGTAAAAGAAATTATCACTATAATTTATCTTTTTCAATTTACAGACTTAACAAGATTGAATTCATTGCAAAATAAGATTTTAAGTACAAAACTTGGAGTAATAAGTCATTATCTAAGTGATTATGTGTGTCTTCCACATGCAAAAAGATGGAGGTATAATCAACACCTTAAAGATCACATGAATTACGAAAGAGTTTTGAATAAGTTAGCACAAAATCATATATTTGACAAAAAAGCAATAACCACAAGACAAATAAGCATAGATAATGATGAATGTGTGATGTTAAAAACATTGGTTAAGAATTATATTGAAGATATAGTAGATGAATATAGCATTTCAGAAGATAAAACAAGAGATTTGGACTTTGCGTACGGTTTGAATTATTCTATTTTCTGTTTTATCTTTGAAACTATTGAAGTATTCTCTACAGAAAGATACTATCAAAAGTCCTTTGTTTTTTAAATATAATTAGGAGTAGGAGTTATGTATAAAGCTTATAACACGAACAATTTAAAGAAAAAGCTTGAGAAAAAATTTCTTTTCGAAGACGATTTATTAGCTTTATACTTAATGCTTGATATTGTTCAACAAGAAAACAAAATACAACCTTGTTATGTCAAATATAACGCTCTTAATAAAATTTACAATGTTTTAATTAATCATTTGTCGTATAGAAATGATAGAGAAATTATTATTAAAGCTATTTTTGATTTGATATCAGAAGATATTAATAAGATTGAATTCACTTATTATCTTCAAGCTTATACTGAAGGCTTTAATAATAAGAATATAAGTGATGAGTTGGAGTTTTATGCATTAAGACATATTCCAGCATCTACGATTAAAAAATCGGATATTCTTCTTCATAATACTGAAAGCAGAAGTGCTAAGTTTTTAAAAAATAAGATGATTAGTTCAATTAAAAACAAATCAAATGCATTTAGAGTACAAGATTCAATAATAGATAATTATTGTGAAAACATCTTAAAAGACAAGATATTTAGCATTAATAGCAAGATGGACAAACAGTTAGTGATGAAATCTATTAATGATAGTGTAGTGATTTCTGAAGAAAAATTCTTGAATATGTGGCAATTAGAAAATTTGTACAAAAAAATTGTTAAAACTTTGAAAACTGTTTTAAATAATTCTATAGAAGATGCATTGTGGTATGGGTTAAATGACAGAGTATTACAAAGGTATAAGTAAATTGTAAAGTCGGATTTAAATTGTTGTAAAAAAATTTGACAAAACAAATTTAATCGTTTATACTAGTAAAGTAATGTTTGATACATTAAGCCCAGATAGCTCAGTCGGTAGAGCAAAGGACTGAAAATCCTTGTGTCGCTGGTTCGATTCCGGCTCTGGGCACCAAAATGTGTGCGGAAGTGGCTCAGTGGTAGAGCATCGCCTTGCCAAGGCGAGGGTCGCGAGTTCGAGTCTCGTCTTCCGCTCCATACGGCGACATAGCCAAGTGGTAAGGCAGAGGTCTGCAACACCTTCACCCCCAGTTCAAATCTGGGTGTCGCCTCCAAAGGAAAGTTTATTATAGACTTTCCTTTTTTTTATATGTAAAGGAGTTAATATGATTTTTATTGATTTATTAAAAGATGAATATATTGAGGAGTTATCGGATTTTGTATACAAACTGAGAAATAATGTTTTATTTCAAAATAAGTTTGATTCAAATTTGGCGAAAAATAGAACTACAATAATTAAATCTTTGAAAAAACAAATATCTAGAAAAAATTATTTCGTGATTTTTGAAGAAACTAAGTTAATAGGGTATTTGGTGTTAGATTTAGATAATAAAGAGTTGCTAATTAAAGAGATATATTTAGATAAAATTAATAAATCAATACTTTTTAAAATTTTTAGATTTTTAATGGATTATGCACTATCAAACTTATTTGATATAATTAAATTTAAGTTCAATGGATTTATTTTCGATGAAATTATAAAAGAACATTTAGATGATCAAAATAGATTAGAAATAAAGAATGATATGTTTGTTGAATCTCATAATAAATTTGCGATAATTAGTTTTAAAGCTAAAAAAGGCTTGATAAAATTTTTAAAAGACAATGATTATGAAGTTATTTACAGTTTCGATAGTAAAAAAATGGATGAAAAAGTTAATGACCATGTAGATATGCAAATTAGGAAAATAAATGAAAATGCATTCGTTTGTACTCAAGAATCGTATTTTCATTATAGGGCATATCTTCCAAATTATATAACATTATACGTAACAGAGCTTGAGATAACGAACACATATCCAAAAGATTGCTTGTTAAATAACTTTTCAATTGAAAATTATTTAGTATGTAATAAAAAATCTGTAGATCCTATTATTTTGAAACTTCTTAAAGATGAGAAATTAATAATGGTAAAACAAGGATACTCCAAATGTTCAACAATAGTTACTGATAAATTTGTGATTACCAGTGATAAATCTATATATAATAATGTTCAGAAACAAAGTATTAAGGCTTATCTGATAGATGCTGGGGAAATAAAGCTAGAAGGTTATGATACAGGATTTATTGGTGGGACTTGTGGATATTGTGATGATTTAGGGATTGTTTTTTATGGCAATCTTGAAAAATATAAATTTAAAAATAAGCTTATTGAAATTTTGGAAAAAGAAAATATAAAATACTATTATACAGATGATGATGATTTTATAGATCGCGGATCTATAATCTTTAATTAATAGGAGGTCAATTATGATTCAACCATCTACATTACCAGGAATGATGGAACTTCTTCCTGAAGATCAAATGGTGTTTGATACAATTAAAAGAAGAATAGAAGATGTTTTTATTAAAAATGCATTTTTTTCAATCGACACACCTGCCATAGAAAAATTAGACGTTTTGCTATCAAAAGGTGGAGGGGAAACTAGTAAACAAGTGTATAGAATTGATAGTAGTAAAAAAAATCAAGGATTGAGATTTGACTTAACTGTGCCACTTGCAAAATACGTTTCAATGTACATGCAAGACTTAGCATTCCCATTCAGAAGATATCAAATAGCTAAGGTGTATAGAGGAGAAAGAAATCAAAAAGGACGTTATAAAGAATTTTATCAATGTGATATAGACATTATAGGAAATGAAAAATTGAGCTTATATAATGATGCAGAAATAGTAAAATGCATGTATGAAGCTTTAAAATCAATAGATGTTCCAGATTTTGAATTTCAATTTAATAACAGAAAAATATTGAATGGATATTTCTCTAATTTAGGTATTGAAGACTTTGAATCATGTTTGAGAATAATTGATAAATTAGATAAAATAGGAATAGATAATGTTAAAGAAGAATTATCTAAGCTAGACTTGGACGATGAAAAAATTGATTCGATTTTAAATTTCTTAAAAATTGATGGATCTAACCAAGAAATTATCGAAAAACTGGGATCGTTGAATATCGATAATGAATTATTTGTTTGTGGGCTGGATGAATTGAAATTTGTATATGAAGATATTTTATCTTTGGGGGTTAATCAAGATAATATTAAAATAAATTTATCGATAACTAGAGGTCTTGATTACTATACAGGTTCAGTATTTGAAACATTTTTTAAGGAATATCGTGAAATAGGATCTATTTGTTCTGGAGGAAGATATGATAGTCTGGCGAATAATTTTACTAAAAGCAAGTTGCCTGGAGTAGGAATGAGTATTGGCTTAACTAGATTATTCTATCAACTTCAAGAATTAAATTTGGTAAAAGGTCAACAAAATAATTTTGATTGCATCATTATTCCTATGAAAGGTTACGAAAAAAATGCAGTGAAGTTGATGAATGATTTGAGAAATTCTTCTGTAAGATGCATGAGTTATCTTGAAGCTGATAAATTAAAAAAGAAATTTAATTATGCTGACAAATTATCCGTAAAATATGTTATAATAATAGGACAAGATGAAGTTGAGCAAAATAAATTCACTTTACGAAATATGGAAAATGGTAATCAAGAATTATTAGAACTTAACCAAATTATTGAAAAGTTAAAATAAAGGCGATGAAAAATCCCAGTAAGCATATAAGAACTTTCAGAGAGAGTAAAACTTAGGCTGAAATTTTACTTAAGAGATCAGTATGCTGAATACTAATTTGGAGCCTATTGTTAAATGAGAAAAAATTAGGGTGGAACCACGAGACACTTGTCCCTATCGGGATGAGGGTCTCTTTTTTATTAGGAGGTATTTATGTTTGAAGTAAAATTAAAAGATGGATCCGTAAAAGAATTTGATGAAGAAATAAGTTTATTAGATGTTTGCAAATCAATTTCTGAAGGATTAGCAAGAGACTGTGTTGGAGCAGTTGTAGATGGTAAAATTATGGGATTAATGGAAACTATTAAATCAGATTGCGAAGTTCAATTTGTAAAATTTGATGATGAAGAAGGAAAACAAGTTTTCTGGCATACTTCATCACACTTAATGGCTTATGCTATTCAAAGATTGTATCCAAATACAAAATTTGCAATTGGACCATCAATTGATTCTGGATTCTATTATGATTTAGATACAGATCACAAGTTTGTACCTGAAGATTTAGAAAAAATTGAAGCCGAAATGAAAAAAATAGTTAAGGAAAATCCTAAATTAGTAAGGGTTGAAATTTCAAGAGAAGAAGCATTGGAAAGATTTAAGAAAGAAGGTCAAGATTATAAAGTTGACTTAATAGAAAATCTTGATGAAGATGCTACAATTACATTGTATGAAATGGGAGACTTCGTTGATTTGTGTAGAGGACCTCATTTATTAGAAGTGAAAAATATTAAAGCATTCAAGTTATTATCAATTGCCGGTGCATACTGGAGAGGTGATGAAAATAACAAGATGCTTCAAAGAATTTACGGAATTTCATTCCCTAAGAAAAAATTATTAGACGAATATTTAGAAAGAATGGAAGAAGCTAAGAAAAGAGATCACAGAAAAATTGGTAAAGAAATGGGGCTATTCTCAATTCAAGAAGAAGGACCGGGTTTCCCATTCTTCCATCCAAATGGAATGGTTGTGTTAAATGAACTAGAAAAATTCTTGAAAGAACAACTTTTAGATAGAGGATATGGTCAAATCAAAACTCCATTGATTTTGAACGAAGATTTATGGCATCAATCAGGTCACTGGGATCACTACAAAGAAAATATGTATTTCACTCAAATAGATGGCGATGATTATGCAATAAAACCAATGAACTGTCCAGGATCAATTTTGATTTACAAAGATGAATTGCACAGCTACAGAGAGCTTCCAATTAAAGTTGCAGAACTTGGTCAAGTTCACCGCCATGAATTATCAGGGGCATTGCATGGCTTATTCAGAGTTAGAACTTTCGTACAAGATGATGCACATGTATTCTGTTTACCTGAACAAATAGAAGAAGAAGTAACTAAGATTATTGATTTCTGTGATTATATTTATTCTAAGTTTGGTTTTAAATATGAAGTTGAATTGTCGACTCGTCCAGAAGATTCAATGGGATCAGATGAAGATTGGGATTTAGCAATCAATTCACTTAAGAGTGCATTGGAACACAAGGGCCTTCCATATAAAATTAATGAAGGTGACGGTGCTTTCTACGGCCCTAAAATAGATTTCCATTTGGAAGATGCAATTGGCAGAACTTGGCAATGTGGAACTATTCAATTAGATTTCCAAATGCCAGAAAGATTTGATATGACTTATATCGCAAGTGATGGATCTAAAAAACGTCCAGCAATGATTCATAGAGCAATTTTAGGTAGTGAAGAAAGATTTATGGGAATACTAATAGAACACTATGCTGGAAAATTCCCATTATGGTTATCACCAGTTCAAGTAGAAATTCTTCCTATTAGCGATAAATTCAATGATTATGCGTATGAATTACAACAAAAAATGAAAGCACGTGGATTGAGAGTGAAAGTCGATGATAGAAGTGAAAAAATCGGTCTTAAGATCAGGGAATCTCAATTGAAGAAAGTGAACTATTCATTAATAATTGGACAAAATGAAATTGATAACAATGAGGTATCAGTAAGAAAAAGAGATCTTGGAGATGTAGGATCTAAGAATACTGATGAATTTATTGATGAATTAGTAGATGAATATCAAAATAGAAAATAATTCTATAAATAATGTTTATTTTACAATATAAAAATTTGCTCTGAATTTTTCAGAGCAAATTTTTAATAGAAGGAGGTAAAATGTACAAGAAATTTTATTGGTTTCTAAAATATTACAAAAACAAATTAATTCTTGCTATTACATTTCTTTTATTAAGTGACCTGGTAGGATTAATTCCTCCATATATAACAGGGAAATTAACCGATAGAGTATTAAATAATTCGATAGAATTAAACCCTTTTTTAATTATACTTTTAATTGATGTTTTAGTAATAGGAATTAAATATTTTTTTGCAATGGGATGGTGTTATTACACATTCAGAGCTTCGAATGAAATAGACTATGTAACTAGAAATAGACTTATGGATAAATACTTAAACGAATCCATGAAATATTTTCAAACTTTCAAAACCGGAGAACTTATGAATAGAGCTACTGGAGATGTCAATAGTTTAAGCGATTTGATGGGATTTGGAACTCTTACATTTTTCGATTCTACAGTATTTCCTTTGTTTATAATAATTATAATGATGGTCGTCGTTGACGTTCGTTTAACACTTGTTTCTATAATACCTCTTCCTATATTGGCATTTTTGTGTTTAAAAATTGGTAAGAAAATCCATGAAAAATACTCAATAGTGCAATCTACATTTGATAAGCTAAACAATAGTGTATTAGAAGATGTTGAAGGTATTAGAATTATAAGAGTTTTTGGGATAAAAGATGCTAGATATTTTTCGTTTCAAAATCGATCTAAAATGTTGGTTCAAAAAAACATGGATGTTGTAAAATACAGAGCAATGATGGCTCCTTTTCAAAGAATAATTCCAGCAATGACTTTTGTTATAGCAATCGGATATGGAACATTTTTAATAAGTAAGAATCAAATATCTGTTGGTCAATTGGTTTCTTTTACTTATTATTTAAATATGTTAATTTGGCCAATGTATGCATTAGGAAACTTCATAAATGTATATCAACAAGCCGATGCATCAATGGATAGAATCGATAATATACTTGACTATAAAGATGAATTAGATTTAAACGAAGATTACAAGGAAATTGATGATATAGAAAGTATTAAGTTTGAAAATTATAGTTTCAAATATCCTTACTCTAAAGAATTCGCACTTAAAGATATTTCTTTTGAATTCAAGAAGAACATGAGGGTGGCTATTGTTGGAAAGACAGGGTCAGGAAAGTCAACTATTCTTAAACAATTATTATTCTTATATCCAAGGCAAGATGAATTTGAAATCAACGGTAAATACACGAATTTATTAAATTTAAAATCAGCTAGAGATAATATGGCGTATGTGTCTCAAAAAAGTATGATTTTTTCGGATACAATAAAAAATAATATAAAACTTTCCAAGATAGAGGCCACAGATGAAGAAGTGATTAAAGTATCTAAAAGCGCGGATATTTATAAGGATATAGTCAATTTTCCTGATGAATTTGACACTTTGTGTGGTGAAAACGGACTGTCATTATCTGGAGGTCAAAAACAAAGAATTTCATTAGCAAGAGCTTTATTAAAAGATTCAAACTTGGTTGTATTAGACGACTGTTTAAGCGCATTAGATACTCAAACTGAGAAACATATTTTGATAGAGTTAAAAAAACTTAAAAAAACAGTAATCTTATCGACTCATAGATTAAATCAGATTGACGATTTTGATTTAATAATAGTAATGAAAGATGGTCAAATAAGTGAGATGGGTACTCATTCGGAATTAATGGAAAACAAACAATGGTATTACAATCAATATAATATCCAATTAGTAAGGGGCAGATATGAAGAGTAAATTAAGAAATAAATTTGTATCAGAAAAACTAAAAATGTATTCCATGAAGCAATCTAAAGAATTGGTGATTGGATTTGTCTTTTCCTTATTAAGAACTTCTATGGAAATTTTGGGTCCAATTGTAATTGGATTTGTATTAAATGAATTTGTAGCAAAGAATAATATAGTTGGAAATTTTTCACCAATTATTAAATACTTGACTATTTATTTGGTGATTTACGTTGCGTGTGGAATTTTCAGTAACTTGAGTATGATTTATTTTGAATTGGCTGCAAATAACGTAACATATTTTGTACAAAATGATATTTATAAACATATCAATGAATTACCTATAGAATACTTTGATAATCTGGCAGCAGGAAGTATCGTATCAAGGATTACGAATGATACTATGAGATTAAAGATAATGTTTCAACTTATATTGGCAGATATTACAACTGCTGCAATAATGATAATTGCGATATATATTATGATGGTTGTAACAAATATTAAAGTGTCTTTGATGCTTTTGATTTTGTTTCCATTTGTTTTCTTAATATTCTATGACTATAGATATAAATCAGCAAAACATAATAAAAGAATCAGACATCTGGTTAGTAAAATAAACGCAAATATTAATGAAAATATTAATAATATGGAAATAATTCAAGCTTTAAATGTCAAACAAACTATAAAAGATAAGTTCGATAAAATTAACAAAGAAATTTTTGGAAATAATTTAGCTCTTACTAAATTAAGAAGCTATGGAGGATACAGGGCTATTGATATAATTGGTTTATTATCAACAGTTATAATTTTATTTTATTTTGGATATGGTCAGATAACCAAAAGCTATCCAGTTACAGTTGGTGGGCTTTATATAATTATCGATTATACTTCAAAGATTTTTTCGAATGTTAGTGTAATTGTTACAAGATTTGGAGATATGGAACAAGCTTATGCATCTGCAAGTCACATATTTGACATAATGAAATTAGATACAATTGAAAAGTCAGATGGTGTGATAGAAGACCTAAAGGGAGATATTGAATTTAAAAATGTTTATTTTGCTTATGATAAAAATGATGTATTGAAGGATATTTCATTTAAAATACCAAAATCAACTAGTGCAGCTTTTGTAGGGACTACAGGTAGTGGAAAATCAACGATCCTTAATTTAATATTGAAGTTTTATGATGTAAAAAGTGGTGAAATTTTAATTGATGGGGTAAATATCAATAATTTAAATGAAGATATTATGAGAGAAAACTTTGCGGTTGTACTACAAGATCCGTTCCTTTTTGAAACTACATTAAAAGAAAATATAACTTTAGATAAGGATTATAGTGACGAGGAAGTGATCCATGCGTTAGAAGAATTAGGATGCTATACATTGCTTAAAAAAGGTTTAAATGAACCTATAAAAGAAAAAGGCTCTAATCTTTCACAAGGAGAAAGACAATTAATCTCCTTTGCAAGAGCATATATTAGAAATCCTAGAATATTAATTTTAGATGAAGCTACATCGAATATTGATACTGAAACAGAGCAAATTATCCAACAACCATTAGAAAAATTAAAATATTCAAGAACTACATTGATAGTAGCTCACAGATTATCTACAATTAGAAATGTTGACAAGATTTTTGCCTTATCCAATGGTAAAATAATAGAAAGTGGAACTCATGATGAACTATTACTAAAAGATGGTTTCTACAAACAAATGTACGATGAGCAATCATCCATTTAAAGGGGGATTAATGGATAAAAAACTAAAATACATTAGGACAACATACACTATAATATTCACAATTATTGTCTTATATATCGTAAGGAACAATTTTATAGCACCTAATCATATTTTTAAATATAAGATTTTTTTGAGTATTGCTCAAAAATTACAAATTGCTTTATTTGGACTTATAGTATTTCTTATTTCATCAATTTCCTATTTTTTATATAATAAAAATTTTGATTTCAAGGATATAAAAAAGTTTTGGGTTCTAGAATCATTAAGAAAATTTGTATGGATAAAGGGAATCGAATCAGTATTTATTGGTGAAGATGAGTATAGGAATCAGAACTTAAACAAAAATATTTCTAATTTTATCGCTTTATCTTTAATTAGTATATTCACGATATTTTTAATGAAACCAGAATGGACACTATTTTTGATTTATTTAGTAATATTGGTTATTGGTATTTGTGTTATTTATTTTAAAAACAAAAGTCCATATTATTTAGATTTTGTTGTAAAGGATAACATAAGTGTCAAAAGAAAAGTTTTATCAGTTGCTTATGAAACTGTTGTTACAATATGTAATATATTATTTTTCGTTTTTGCGATAAAACAATTTACTAATGTAAATCTTTCATCTTTGGTGCTTGTTTATTGTGTTTCAAATGTATTTGGGCAAGTTAGCTTGATGCAGGATGGATTTGTTGTTTCGGATTTAATAGAAATACACTTTTTATGTAAATTGATAGAACCTAGAGCTGCAATAATTGCCATATTGATATACAGAATTGTAAGTAGTGTTATTCCATGGATAATTTCTTTAATTATGATATTAAAAAGAATTTACGACAATTACAATACTGATCAATACAAGAAACAGTTCGCATTTAATATTTTGTCTATTTTTACTCTAATCGTTGGGCTAATATTATGTTTAAGTGTTGCTACTCCATCAATGTTATTAAGAATAAAATTTTTAAAGAGATTTGTTAAGAAAGATGTAGTGATTTTGGCTAGATTTATAACTCTTACATCAGGTGGGTTACTAATACTTCTTTCACAAGGAATAAAAAAATCAGTTAAAAAATCTTTTTATATAGCGGAAGCAGTATTAATAGTTTCAGTTTTTTCAACACTATTAAAAGGATTAGACATTGAAGAATCTATTATTACATTAGTATTGGGAATTGTAATGTATATTATGAAAGATGGATTCACAGAACAAGCTATCAAAATCAACCCAAAATATTTTATAAATACTATCGGTAAATTATCAGTTGTCACAGTATTATTTATCTTTATTAGCAATACTGTTCGCAAGGTAAATTTTTTGACATCACATCGAAAATATTCTCTAAATTATTTGGTTGAAAACAAGAAATTTATACTTCTATATGTTTTATTTGTTCTGATATTATCTTACCTTGCTCAATATACACGAACTAAGAAGATCACATTTACAAAATTAACAGATGAGGATTTTGATAAAATTGATAAATTCTTGGAAGAATTTGGTGGCAATGAATTTAGTCATTTAGTATATTTGAATGATAAAAATGTTTATTTTGACAAGACAAATACAGTAATGATTATGTATCGCCCAGTAAAAAACAGCGTTATCGTATTAGGTGATCCAATAGGTAAGAAAGAAAATTTCGTTGAAGCAATTGATGATTTTATAGTTTATTGCAATGAATATCACATGAATGTTTGTTTTTATGAAATAAATGGAGAAAATCTTGAATTATACTGTGATCAAGGTTTTAGATTCGTTAAGGTTGGACAAGACGCAACAGTAGACTTAACTCAATTTTCTTTAGTAGGAAAGAAAAATAGAACTTGGCGACATGTTCTTAATAACTTCGATAAAGGGAAT
This sequence comes from Finegoldia sp. P2-F-LR, assembly GCF_052932265.1. Taxonomy (NCBI): domain Bacteria; kingdom Bacillati; phylum Bacillota; class Tissierellia; order Tissierellales; family Peptoniphilaceae; genus Finegoldia; species Finegoldia sp. P2-F-LR. The sequence goes on from NZ_JBRFJF010000001.1 coordinate 15,949, forward strand.
TATGAATTTAAAGTTGAAGATCCAACCGATAACCTGTTATCTCAAATGAAAATTGTTTCGGATAAATGGTTAGAAAATAAAAATGAAATGGGATTTAGTTTAGGATTTTTTGACGAAGATTATCTAAAAAGAACCAAAATAGCATGTATTTACAAAAACAATGAATTACTTGCTTTTGCAAATCTTCAACCGTTTTATGATGATAAGACACTTTCTATCGATTTAATGAGATATGATAAATCAAATGAAGATGGTTTGATGGATTTTATATTCATAAAGTTAATTTTATGGGGTCAAGAAAATAATTTTGAAAAATTCTACCTAGGAATGGCACCGTTATCTAAAGTTGGAGATAAGATTTATTCAAAGAAGAAAGAAAAAATTCTAAATATTGTTTACAATACTCAAAATAAGATATATAATTTTAAAGGTTTAAGAAACTACAAGGATAAATTTAAGCCTAATTGGTCGAATAAGTATATAGCATATACTTCGGACTTTAATTTACCATATATTTTAATTAATGTAGTAAATTCAAAGAAAAAATAGTTGACAAAGCGTTCAACATAGTATACAATATTTATTGTTGTTAAGTAGAGATATCCGCTCTCACCTTATAATTTCGAATTCATAAGGTTAAAATTTAATTTGATTATTAATTTTTGGCGGGTATTTTTACCCGCCATTATTTTTTTGGAGGTGAATAATATAAAAGACTTAATGATTAATGAGGAGATAAGATCTTCTAAAGTTAGATTAATCGATGATGAAGGTGAACAAATAGGTGTAATTCCTATTAAAGAAGCTTTGAAAATGGCTGAAAATAAACATCTAGATTTGGTAAATGTAGCACCAAACGCTAAGCCACCTGTATGCAAAATATTAGATTATGGAAAATACAAATACGATGCATTAAAGAAAGAAAAAGAAGCGAAGAAAAATCAAAAAGTAATTAACGTAAAAGAAATAAGACTTTCACCAAATATTGAAAAGCACGATTTAGAAGTTAAGGCTAATCAAGCATCTAAATTTTTAAGCAATGAAAACAGAGTAAAAGTTTCTGTTAGATTTAGAGGTAGAGAACTTGGTCACAAAGATTTAGGTAAGGAAGTTCTTGATAAATTTTATGAATTAACAAAAGATGTAGGACAAATAGAAAAGAAACCTTCTATGGAAGGTAGAATGATGATAATGTTTATGGGTCCTTTGACTGATAAAGATAATTAGAGGGGGAAATAATATGCCAAAAATGAAGACACATAGAGGTTCTGCTAAAAGATTTAGAAGAACTGGTACAGGTAAGTTAAGAAGATTTAAAGCTTATGCAAGTCACTTAACAGGAAAGAAATCTGCAAAGAGAATTAGAAACTTAAGAAAAGGCACAACAGTTAGCGAAGCAGATATGAAAAGAATCGATAAAATGATTCCTTAGTTAGAGGGGGAAATATAAATGGCTAGAATTAAACGTGGTACAAATAATAGAAAAAGACATAAAAAAGTATTAAAACAAGCTAAAGGATATTACGGCTCAAAACATACATTATTCAAAACTGCTAACCAAGCTGTTATGAAATCATTAGCTTATTCATATGTTGGAAGAAAAAGAAGAAAAAGAGATTTCAGAAAATTATGGATTGCTAGAATTAACGCAGCTACAAGAATGCATGATTTAAGCTATAGCAAATTTATGCACGGATTAAAAGTAGCAGGTGTTGATTTGAACAGAAAAGTTCTTGCAGATATGGCTGTTAGAGATGAAAAAGAATTTGCTAAATTAGTAGAATTAGCAAAAAATAATTTATAAAATAAAAAGCTTAAGTTGATTTATATCATACTTAAGCTTTTTTTAATATAGAATTAATTTCATTCTCTTCTGAATTGATTAATTTTAACTTTTTATCACGAGTTAGACTTTTCGTTTTAATTTCTAATTTTAATGCATGACTTTTATTATCAATTTTTTTCATAAAAACATAGTTTACGGGAAGCCTTGCTCTCGTATACTTACTAGCTTTGCCTTTATTGTGCATTTTAATTCTTCTTAAAAAATCATTTGTAATGCCTGTGTATAAACTCTTATCAGCACATTCTAAAATATATAAATAATACATTAATACATACCACTAATTTGTTTTGCAACATCATAACTGAAACCTTTTTGGAGTAAGAAGGTAACTATTTTATTCCTTAGCTCGTAGCCTTCATATTTTTCTTTCCAAATGTTGATTTTAGTTTCAACTATTTGAGTAGCTTTGTCTAATTCCATATTGTACCCAAAAACTTCTTCTAAATAATCTTCGTAAATTCTTTTATCAATACCTTTTTGGTATAAATCGTTGATTATTCGTCTTTTACTGTAATTTGTAAGATTAATTTTATCGTTAATAAATATTTTTGCATAGTTATAATCGTCCAGTAAATCTAGATTTTTTAATTTAGTAATTACTTCATCAATAATTTCTGTGCTAAATTTCTTGGATTTTAATTTTGTAATTATTTCTTTTTCAGTTCGTAATTTATAAGATAAAAAATTAAGGCTGATTTCAAAAGCTTCTCCAAATTTTGATATGTTCAATAGGTGAGCATACAATTCATCATCTATTATCATTTCATTATGAATTTTAAATTTTTCAAAGTCATTATAACTTAATAAAAAACTTTCTTTTGTATCAGTCTCAATTACAAACTTATCTTTTTTATCGTTGAACTCAATTTTTCGAATTATCATTTTATCTTATATTCATTATTACATTGAGTATAAATGGAGCAACCATCATCGCCACTAGAATAATAGCTATAATTTGAGCTAATTTTTGTTTTTTCATGAAATTCACCTCTATGATATTCTAACACAAAAACATATATTTGCATATTTTAAAATAATGCTATAATATATTTATAAAAATGGAGGTAATTATGGCTGATTTAAAATTTGAAATAGTAGAAAGAATTGGAGTTTTATCCACAAAAGCTAACAATTGGAATAAGGAATTAAATATTGTTAAGTGGTCGGATTACGATGCAAAATACGATATTAGAGAATGGAATCCTGATCATACAAGAATGAGTAAAGGTCTTACATTCACAGAAGAAGAATTAAGAGTATTACATGCATTAATAGAAGATGAATTGAAACAATTAGATTCAGAAAAGTAGGATATATTTTGAAGTTTATACATTCAGCTGATTTTCACTTAGGCATGAAATTTGAAAAATCTTCAATTCCACAATCTATGTCTAAAATAAGAAGGCAAAGAATTTGGACATCAGTTGAAAAATTAATCAAATATAGTATTGATGAAAATGTTGATTATATTTTTCTGTCTGGAGATTTGTATAATTTGGAAAATTTTAGCCTAAGTGATATGAATCGTTTAATGGATCTATTTTCTAGAACAAATTCACAAATTTGCATTATAGGTGGTAATCACGATCCTATTTATAATGATAATTTATGGGATATGGTAAATATTAGTGATAATTTGAATATTTTCAAAAAGGATACTCTTGAAAAAATAGAATTTGATGACACTGATGTTTATGGGATAAGTTACAATAAAAACAACTACGATTTTATAAACATTTTTGATGATTTAAAACTGGACAAGTTAAAAACTAATGTTTTGATGATTCATTCTGATTTATTAAATGATAACAATTGTTATATGTTTTTTGATCAAGATAAAGTAAATAATTTGGGTTTTGATTATGTGGCTTTAGGCCATATACATAAACCGACTATTTTTAATGATAAATTTGTGTATCCAGGTTCTATTGAACCATTGAGTTTTAAAGAAAAAGGTATGCACGGTGCTGTTATTGGAAGTATAGTTGATAATAGACTTGACATCGATTTTTTAGATTGTTCAGAATCAAACTTCAATGAACTTGACTATAATATATCAGATAAATTTAGTTATTACGATTTAGTGGGTTCATTGTCTAAATGTTTAGTTGAAGATAAGAAAAATTACATTAGAATTAATTTAAAGGGACAATTAGAAGAAGGGTTTGATCTAGATATAGATTCTTTACAAGAAAGTTTAAAAAAATATTGCGAATATGTAGAAATAATTGACAACACAGAATCTAATATAAATTTGGATAAAATTTATGAATTTAACAGAAATAATGTGTTGGGTTATTTTATTGAGGAAACAAAAAACTTGGATAAAGAAGATCCTGTGGTTAAAAGAGCAATTAATTTAGGAATTAAGTCCTTAATGGAGAATAATTTATGAAAATTATTAGATTAGATTTGATATCATTTGGCAGATTTAATAATTACACAATAGAATTTGGAGACAAATTTAATCTAATTTATGGGTTAAATGAGTCAGGGAAGACCACTATATCCAAATTTATAGAAGGTGTATTTTATGGATTTATTAAACCTTATTTAAAGAGAACTGTATATACTGAAGACTACGAAAAATATCGCCCTTGGAATAGCGAAAACTATGAGGGTAGTATTTTAGTAGAGAAAGATAACAAGAGATATGTGATTTATCGTAATTTCAAAGAAAAATATTTTAATATTTTCAATGAAACTACTGGTAATAACGAAACTGATCTAGATGGTTTTAATCAAGATAATTTATCATTTCCTGGTGAATACTTTTTTAAAATGCCTTTAGATATCTTCAAATCAACTGTTTTTTCTAATTTAAAAGAATTAGATGCAAAAGATAAGAATGTAAGTTCTATTGTTGATATGCTATTGAATTCATCAGATAACAATAATGATTCTGTTTCATTTAAAAAAGCTCTAGATAATCTGGAAAAGATGAAATCAAATATTGGGACTAAACAATCTAAAACTAAACCTTTAGGGGGTTTATATCAGAAAAAATTTGACTTAGAAGATGATATCAAAAATATTAATAAAGACAAAAAAGAATATGAAGATAGTTTAAATAAGTTAAATGAGTACAAGCTTAGACATGAAACGTTGCTTTTAAACAAAGAAAAATTAGTTAATTTGCACAAGAAGAACGATATAGAAAAAATAGAAGACGCAAAAAACTATAAAATGCAGATTTTAAAAGAAAAAGCAAGTTTATTAGACAGAGTATCAAAGATTAAATACATCAATGACATTGACGAGGATGATGTCAATAGTTTGGAATATCAAAATAAATTATTAAACGACAATAGAATTACATTTAATGAGTTATCGAAGCAAAAGAAATTATTAAGTAAGGATTACTACCAATTAAAAGCAAAACTTAGTAATTATGAAACTATAAGAGAATATATTGATGAAATTAATAATTTAATTGAAAAATTAAATGGAATTTCTAAATTAAAAATAAAATTAGCTATTATTGGAGTTATAGTTACATTAATTATTGCCGGAATGATTTATATGATGGGGTATACAAAAGAAATAGTAATTGCTCCTGTATTATTTGTACTGTATTATATTTTAGTTATTATATCGAACAAATTTCAGAGATTATCATACAATCGTCAATTAAATAAGATTGTGAAAAAGATTAGTCAAATTACTAATATGAGTTATAAAAATTACAATGAAGTAATTAATGACTTTAGATATGACTCAAATATGGATAAAAGCATTGATTATTTGGGCAAACTTGAGGGACAAATTCAAGATATTGATTCAAAATTGGATTCAATTATAAACGAAGATGAAAGTTCTAAGTCTAAGATTAACAATATTCTATCTTCATCAAGAAATTTGAAGAACATAGATGTTGAAGATTATAGAAGAAAAAAAATAGAGTATAACCAATTGATGGATAGAATTTCTGATAAAGATGATCAACTTCAAAAGATATCATCTGAATATGATTTTAGTATTTTATTAGAAAATATTAATTCAGATTCAATAAAACTTGAGGATAATGATATAAAAGATATCAACTTACTTAATAAAGAAATTGACGAATCTATTGAAAAAAACGCGAAATTATTTGAAAGAACTAAAATACTTGAAAAATCTGTAAATCTTCTATTGGAAAAAGAAGAAAGATTAGCAGATATCAATGAGAATATTCAAAGGTACGAAAATGAAATTACATCTATAGAATTAGCTATGGGTTTGATCAATAAAAGTATAAATAAATTACACAAAAATTTTATCCCTAGAATTAACAAGAAAGTTTCAGAAATGATGGCTTATTCAACTAAAGATAAAGATAAATTTAGGGTTGATGAGAATTTAGATGTCAGTATTTATGATGGAGTAAAATTTTATGAACAAAAACATTTAAGTTCTGGAACATTTGACTTGCTTTCTGTTTTTATTAGAATAAGTGTTCTTGAAGAATTAATGGGTCTGGATTATTTGATGATACTAGATGATTGTTTTGTCCAATTAGATGATGTAAGATATAAGAAATGTCTAGATTTGTTATTTAAAATTTCAAATAATAATCAAATAATACTTTTTTCTTGTCAAAACAGAGATGAGCAATTGTTAAATGAACTAGACATAATATATAAGAAAATTGAGTTAAAGTAATTATGATATATGCGATAGGTGATTTACATCTGGATTATACAAAAGAAAAATCGATGGATGTGTTCGGTGATAATTGGGATAATTATGAAGAAAAGATATTTCATAATCTAGAAAAATTGGATGATGAAGACATTATACTTATACCAGGAGATATTTCCTGGGCAATGCAACTAGATGATGCTTTTGTAGATTTGAAAAGAATTGATAAGAGTCCAGGTAGAAAGATTCTAACTAGAGGTAACCATGATTATTGGTGGTCTGGTATAAGTAAACTAAGAAAATTAGAATTAGAATCTATTAATTTTATTCAAAATGATTCACTAGATTTAGGAGATATCAATATATGTGGATCACGTGGATGGCTTGATCCAACTAGCAAAGAAGCTACAGAGAAAGATGTAAAAATTTTTCAAAGAGAAATTTTAAGAGTTAATATGAGTTTGGAAAGCGTCCGAAATAACAATGATATTATTATGATGCTTCATTATCCACCTTTTGATATCAATAAACAACCTAATGCGTTGTTTAATTGTTTGAAAAAATATAATGTTACGGATTTAATATATGGACATTTACATGGATATGGACATCAAAATGTCGTAGAAGGAACAATAGACGGAATACATGTGCATTGTGTGTCTTCGGATTATATCGATTTTAAAGTTAAGAAAATTAGGGAATAATATGGAAAAAGAATTAGAATGTAAGGTATTTACTGATGATTTTAATGGTTTGATGGATAAAGCTATTGAAATGGGAGCTAAAATGATTGCTCATGAAATTCAAGAAAATATTTTAATTGAATCTAATAATTTTGATTTAATTGATAGTAGTGATTATCTTAGAATAAGAATTTCAAAGGATATTTTTAATAATGAAAACAAGAAATTTCTTACTTACAAGAAGAGAGTTAATGATACAAACGTTAGACATTATGATGAATATACTATAGAGTTTGATAGCGAAGAAAACTTGAAACAAATATTAAAATTTGTTAAATTAGATAAGCAATCTTCATCAAAAAAAGAAAGAAAATCTTTTGAGTTTATGGATGCAAGACTAGATTTTGATTGTTGGGATGAAGATTTTTATCCATATCCATATTTGGAAATCGAAGTTAAGAATGAAGAACATTTAAATGAGATAATGAATAAATTAGGAATAAATGAGGATCAAATTTCAACTGAGTCTATAAGTGAACTAAGATCTAAATTACAAGAAAGTTAACAGAAAGGATCGACTTTTAATGGCAAATAAAAAGCTAGTGGTAGTAGAATCTCCAACTAAAGCAAAAACGATTCAAAAAATGTTAGGGTCAGGATATAAAGTTGTAGCTACAATAGGTCATTTGAGAGATTTACCGAAGAGCAAATTAGGAATTGATATAGACAATGATTTTGAACCGCAATATATTAATGTGCGTGGTAAAGCCAGTGTAATCAATTCTTTAAAAAAAGATTACAAAAATTCTCAAAAAATATTCTTGGCAACCGACCCTGATAGGGAAGGAGAAGCTATTTCTTGGCATTTGTGCTATTTGTTAGGTATAAATCCAAAGGAAGAAAATAGAGTAAAATTCCAAGAGATAACTAAAGACTCTGTAAAAGTGGCAATAAAAAAACCTGAAGCTATCGATTTAAAATTGGTAGATGCTCAACAAGCAAGAAGAGTTTTAGATCGTATAGTAGGTTATAGCATTTCTCCGTTATTATGGAAGAAAGTTAAATCTGGCCTAAGTGCTGGTAGAGTACAGTCTGTAGCCTTAAGATTAATTTGTGAAAGAGAAAAAGAGATCAGAGAGTTTGAACCAGAAGAATACTGGTCTATTCATGCAAATTTATCCAAAGAAAAATTGGAATTTGATTCTGAGCTATATTATTCAAAAAACGATAAATCTAATAAAATCAATATAAAAGACAAGGATGAAGCGGATAAAATTTTAAATGATTTGTCAGATAATTTTGTTGTAGATTCTATAAAACAACAAAAAAAATCTAGGAAACCTTATGCTCCTTTTACTACTTCTACACTTCAACAAGAATCCTATAAAAAGTTGTATTTTCAAACTTCTAAAACTATGAGAATAGCTCAACGGTTGTATGAAGGAATTAGTTTGGGTAGCGAAGGTTCAGTAGGTTTGATTACTTATATGAGAACAGATTCAACAAGAATTTCTCATGTTTGCGTGAGTGATTGCATAGATATTATTAATGATCTCTATGGAAAACAATATGCCACTGAAGGATACGATTATTCTAAAAAGAAAAAAGGATCACAAGATGCTCACGAAGGTATTAGGCCGTCATCAGTAAAAAGAAGACCGAATGAAATTAAAAAATATTTGACAGATGATCAATACAAATTATATAAATTGATTTGGGAAAGAACTGTTGCTAGTCAGATGAAAGATGCAAGATATTTATCTACATCAATAGATTTTGATAACAATGGTTATACTTTTAGATCTAATGGTAACGTGGTGATTTTTGATGGTTTTACAAGAGTATATTCTTTAAATACTAAAGATAGCGAATTGCCTGAATTAAAGGAAAAAGAATCTATAGCTTCAAAAGAAATAGAATCTAAACAACATTTTACTAAACCAAAACCTAGATACACAGAAGCAAGCCTTGTAAAAACACTTGAAGAAGATGGCATTGGTAGGCCAAGTACTTATGCATCGATTATAAGCAGTATTTTGTCTAGAAATTATGTTGAATTAAAAGAGAAAAAATTTTATACAACAGAAATCGGAGAAAAAGTTTGTGAATTTGTAGTTAAATATTTTGATTCAATTATTAATGAAAAATTCACTGCTGAAATGGAGAATGAATTAGATAATATTGCTGAAAACGACGTTGAATGGAAAAAAGTAATTAGAGATTTTTATGATGGATTTAATGAAGATTTAATCAATGCAAAAAATGCACAAGATAAGTTTAAAGTTAAAGACGAACCAATTGGACGTAAATGCCCTGAATGTGGAAATGATTTGGTAATAAAACACGGAAGAAATGGAAAGTTTATTGGCTGCAGTGCTTTTCCTGATTGCAAATATACTGAAACTATTGTAAAAGATACTAAAGTAAAATGCCCAAAATGTGGTCACAGAATAATAGAAAAAGTTTCTAAAAGAGGTAAAGTTTTTTATGGATGTGAAAATTATCCAAATTGCGACTTCGCTTTATGGGATAAGCCTACAGGTGAAAAATGTCCTGAATGTGGTAGTTTACTAGTTCATAGAAAAAATAGGCATGGAGAATCCATTCTTTGTTCTAATGAAAAATGTGATTATAAAAAGCTTGAAAAATAAAAACATATATGATATACTTTGAAAGTAAAACACACAGTCGATGATACAGATGCAGTTGCTTAATTGTCGCATTTGTAGATGAGTCGTCTGGAGGAAAAAAACGGAGGTAGAAAAAATGTCAGTAGTATCAATGAAATCATTGTTAGAAGCTGGGGTTCACTTTGGACATCAAACAAGAAGATGGAACCCAAAAATGTCAAAATTTATATTTACAGAAAGAAATGGAATCTATATTATAGATCTTCAAAAAACTGTAAAACAAATTGATGATGCTTACAATTATGTAAGAGACATCGTTGCAGATGGTGGAGAAGTTCTTTTCGTAGGAACAAAAAAACAAGCTCAAGAAGCAATCGAAACAGAAGCTAAAAGATGTGGACAACATTATGTAAGCCAAAGATGGTTAGGTGGTATGTTAACAAACTACAAAACTATCAAAACAAGAATTAATAGACTTCACAAATTATATGAAATGGAAGAAGATGGAACTTTCGATCTTTTACCTAAAAAAGAAGTTAGCCAATTAGAAAGAGAAAGAGAAAAACTAGAAAAAAACCTTGGTGGTATTAGAAAAATGACAAAAATGCCAAGTGTACTTTTTGTAGTTGATCCTAAAAAAGAATACATTGCTGTTCACGAAGCAAAAATATTAGGAATACCAGTTGTAGGTATCGTAGATACTAACTGTGATCCAGATGAATTGGATATTGCTATTCCTGGTAACGATGATGCAATTAGAGCGGTTAAGCTTTTAACTTCTACAATTGCTGATGCTGTTATTGAAGCAAATCAAGGTCGTGAAGATTCAGAAGAAGTTTATTCTGAAACTGAAAATGATACAGAAGAATCTGAAAACGAAGAATCAGTATCAGAAGAAGATTTAAAAGAATTTGTTGAAAATTCTGAAGAACAATCAGACGAAGAATAATAAAAAATAAGCGACGGTTAAACTTAAAATTGAATAATTGTTTGACAGTCGCTTTTTAATTCAATTGGAGGTAATAAAATGGCACAAATTACTGCTAGTATGGTAAAAGAATTAAGAGAAAAAACTGGCGCAGGAATGATGGACTGTAAGAAAGTCCTAACTGAAGCAGATGGAAATATTGAAAAAGCAATTGACCTTTTGAGAGAAAAAGGACTTGCTGGAGCAGAAAAAAAAGCTGGAAGATTAGCATCTGAAGGTATTGTTGAAACTTATATTCACGGTGGAAAAATTGCTGCTATTGTTGAAATCAATAGTGAAACAGATTTCGTTGCAAAAAATGAAGAATTTAAGAATTTCGCAAAAGATATAGCAATGCAAGTTGTAGCATCAAATCCAAAATACGTAAGTCGTGATGAAGTACCATCAGAAGAAGTAGAAAAAGAAAAAGAAGTATTAGTTCATCAAGCTATGAACGAAAACGACGGAAAAAATATTCCTGAAGATAAAGCAAAAATGATTGCTGAAAAGAAAGTTGAAGGAAGAATAAATAAATTCTACTCACAAATTTGTCTATTAGAACAACCATTCATTAAAGATCCTAATAAATCTGTAGAAGAATTATTAACAGATTTAATTGCAAAAATAGGTGAAAACATTAAAATTCGTAGATTTGCTAGATTTGAAGTTGGCGAAGGTTTAGAAAAGAAAAACGAAGATTTTGCTGAAGAAGTAAAAAAACAAATGGGTCAATAAAAATTATTGCTGCAATTTCTATATTGCAGCTTTTTTTTATTTTACATAGTATCATATTGATTTTAAAATGTTAATTTGGTATGATTAATTAAAGAAAACCTTATTATTAATTAGGAGGAAATTTTGAGTTTAAAATATAAAAGAGTTCTACTAAAATTAAGCGGTGAAGCTTTAAGTGGAGACCAAGGACACGGATTAGATGATGATATTATAGAAAATATTTGCGATGCTATAAAAGCTGTCCACGAAGAAGGATTAGAAATTGCTATTGTTGTTGGTGGTGGAAATTTTTGGAGAGGAAGATCATCTAAAATTGACAGAGCTACATCGGACTCAATGGGAATGTTAGGAACGACAATAAATGCTTTGAGATTGCAAGCATCTTTGGAAGCAAAAGGTATTCAAACAAGAGTACAAACAGCAATAGATATGAAACAAGTTGCAGAACCTTATATTAGAAGGAGAGCGATAAGACATATTGAAAAAGGTAGAATTGTAATTTTTGCTGCAGGAACAGGATTACCATATTTTTCTACAGATACAACAGCTGCATTAAGAGCAGTAGAAATTAACGCTGATGTTATTTTAGCAGGTAAAAGAGGAACAGATGGTATATACGATTCTGATCCTAATAAAAATAAAAATGCAATCAAATACGATAAACTTACTTATATTGATATTTTAAACAAAGGCTTAGGAATAATGGACGCAACAGCCACATCACTTTGCATGGAAAATAATATGGGATTAGTAGTTTTTGGTATAGATGATCCTAAAAATATAATTAGAGTATCTCATGGAGAAAATATTGGAACAATTGTTGAGGGGGATAAAAATGAGTAAACAAATTTTAAAAGATATGGAAACAAAAGCTGAGAAAACATTGCATGCTTTAAGGGAAGAACTAAAAACAGTAAGAGCTGGTCGTGCGAATCCTAGCGTATTAGATAATATTATGATAGATTATTATGGAACTTCAACACCTTTAAAACAAGTTGCTACGATTTCCGCTCCAGAAGCTAGATTGCTTACAATTCAGCCATGGGATAAATCAATAATGAAAGAAATTGAAAAACAAATTCAAGCATCTAATTTGGGAATCACTCCTTCCAATGATGGGAATATTATAAGATTACCATTTCCGCAATTAACTGAAGACAGAAGAAAAGAATTGACAAAAGTTGTTAAAGAATATGGCGAAAAATCTAAAGTCACTATAAGATCTGTAAGAAGAGATTTTGTTGACGATGCAAAAAAAATGGAAAAAAATGCTGAAATATCTGAAGATGAATTGCACGTATTATTAGATGATATTCAATCATTAACAGATAAGTTAACAAAAGAAATTGACAATATTGTTTCTGATAAAGAAACTGAACTAATGGAAATCTAAAAATTAATATTAAATTAAAAATCTATTCATCATGTTATGAATAGATTTTTTTATTTTAATAAAATTTTTGTTTTTAATTAACTTATATAAAAGTGGAGAAATCAGTAATTATGACAAAAATGTTACAATTATTACTTTTTTGAAACTTATTTGTAACTTTTTTGTTGAATTTACTTGACATATTTTTTTAATTCTTTTAATATTATCTTAGGATGTATTAGGAGGAAGTTAATATGAACAAAAAAGGACTTGGCTTATCTATCGGATTAGCTTCAGTCATAGCTGTAGGAACTTTTGTATCGCCTTATTTAAGTTCCACAACTTTAATAGGAGACAATAATGTTGAATCTAATAAATTAAATGATTCTAAATATTCAGTTGCAATAAAAAGCAATGATGTATTGACTCCAAATGCTGAAAAAGAAGAAAAAGAGAAAGCTCTTAAAGAAATAAGAAATTCACAAGTAAGAAACGTATTAAATGATTCCACAAAAACTATATCTAATAAACAAGCTGAGAAAGTTAAAGAAGAAATTAATTCGGATGTAAAACAAGTTAGAAATAATAAACAAGAATTAAAGACTTCTGCTGAAAATAACGTTTCTACATACAAACAAAATAGTGAAAAAGTAGATACAAAAAAAGATGAAGCTAAAAAAGTGGAATTATCTACTGCAAATGTTGGGAAAATTTCAGAAGGTAATGAGAATTCAAAATCTAGCTTAAAAAAAGAAAAATCTGAAGTTGCCTCATTGACTCTTTCAAGAAATTCTGAAAATGAAGAAGAAAAGATTTATTCAAATATAACAAAATCTACGACAGGTGATTTATTTGTAAGAGAAAAGGCGGATAAAGAATCTGAAGCAATAGGTGTTTTACCAAAAGATACTAAAGTTGTTGTTAAAGATGATGGCAATAAATCATGGGCAAAAATAAGCTATAAAAACAAAGAAGCATACGTAAGTAAAGACTTCTTGACCAATGAAAAATCAAATAAAAAGGTAGTTTCTGAAGCTAAAAAACAAGTTTCAAAAAATAATCCTGAAGTTAAGAAAGTAAAATCTGAAGTAAAATCTAAATCTACTGAAAAGTCAGTAGATATGTGGGTAAAATCTCCAGTTTATCTAAGAAGTGAAAAATCAATCAGCTCTAATAAACTAGGTGTATTAGAGAAAAACACTAAAGTACAAGGTGTAGTTGAAGATGGATGGTTCAAAACTTCTGTAAATGGAAATAATGGTTTTATTAGTATAAAATACTTGCAAAACACTAAAATTGAAGAAAAGAAAAATGATGAACTTCAAGTTTCAGAAGTTAAAAACAAAGAACAAGTAAAGAAATCAAATTCTACAAAATTTGAAGGAGCTAACTATACTGGATATGTAAAGGAAGCTGTAAATGTTAGAGATAAAGACAGCATGGATTCTAACGTAGTTTCTGTATTAGAAAAAGGTACTAAAGTTAGTGGTATCAAAGGAAAATATTGGTTAAAACTTTCTGAGGGAAAATATATTTCTGTAAATTATATTCAAGACAATAAAGTTGAATCAAACCAAAAAATAGATACTGAAGTAAAGGATTCTTACAAAAAAGAATCTAACTCTAAGGTTGTAAGATCCAATGAAGGCGGTTCTGGAAGTGCTGTAGCTCAAGCTGCTTATAATTATTTAGGAGAAAAATATGTTTGGGGTTCTGCACAACCAGGAGTAGGATTTGATTGCTCTGGATTAACTAGTTATTTATATAATAAAGTTTGCGGTATTTCTCTTTATAGAAATTCAGCTGCACAATCAAATAATGGATATCCTGTAAGTAAAAGTAATTTGAAACAAGGAGATTTGTTATTCTTTAGTACAAATGGCTCAGGTAGTATTTCTCACGTAGGGATTTATGTTGGTAATGGAAAAATGATTCATGCATCAACACCTTCAACTGGTGTAATTATTTCAGATATTGACTCAAACTATTACTCAAATACATTTGTAACAGCAAGAAGAATTTTAAACTAAAATCATAAGCTATTGGTATTTAATACCGGTAGCTTTTTTTATTGGACGAATTGCTTGTGCATATGATATTATAGTGTATATAGATATAAGAGGCGCGTTATGAATTTTAATTTTTCTAAAGATAAAATTTTAATTGGTATAGCAATAATTGTTTTAGTTGGTTTTGGTTATTATAAATCTAATTCAGATAATTTGAATAACAATCAAATTCAAACGCTAGTTGATACAAAATCAACAGAGAGCATAAATGAGAAATCTGAAAATAATACACAAAACAGAGAAGATAATTCCACGACTATGTGTCAAATAGATGGTTGTGTAAACAAGCCTGGTGTCTATTCTTTTAAAAAAGATGATAGAATTAAAGATATTGTGGAATTAGCAGGCGGATTTACACAAGATGCTGATATTAAGAGTGTAAATTTGGCAATGAAGCTAAAAGATGAGATGAAAGTTTATATCCCATCAAAAACAGAAACTTCAAAAGCACAAAACAATGACATAGAAAGCTCAGATATAGTTACAATAAAAGATAATAATTCAAATAGTCTTGTAAATATTAATACTGCTGATAGCAATAAATTGCAAACATTACCAGGTATTGGACCTTCTAAAGCTAAAAAAATAATAGAATTTAGAGAGAAAAATCAATTTAAAAAAATTGAAGAAATAAAAAATGTAGATGGAATAGGCGATAAAACTTTTGAATCATTAAAAAGTTTAATAACTATAGATTAAAGGAGATAAAAATGTTAGACAAAAAGTACAAAACAATTAAACCAGAAGATGTTAAATTAACTGAGTTTACTCAAACAGCTGGATGCGCAGCAAAGATTGGACCTGGTAAATTAGCTGAAGTATTAAGTCATCTTGAAAAAGTAAATGACGATAATTTAGTAGTAGGATTAGATACAAGCGATGATTGTGCTGTATACAAAGTAAGAGATGATTTATGTTTAATTCAATCTCTAGACTTCTTTACGCCGGTTGTTAATGACCCATATACATTTGGTCAAGTAGCTGCGGCAAACTCTTTAAGTGATTTATATGCTATGGGTTCAGATCCATTGTTAGCTTTAAATATTGTTTGTTTTTCAGATTGTATGAATCAAGATATTTTAGTTGAAATCTTAAAAGGCGGCGCTGACAAAGCTAAAGAAGCAGGATGTCTATTAGTTGGTGGTCATACTATACAAGATGATGAACCTAAATATGGGTTGTCTGTGACTGGAATCAATCATCCAGATAAAGTATGGGCCAACTCTACAGCTAAAGTTGGAGACGTGGTTGTATTAACTAAAAAATTAGGTGTAGGAATTGTAAACACTGCTATAAAAGGTGGAATGGATAATCAAAAATTATTTGATGAAGTTATCAAATCTATGTCTACTTTGAATAAATACGCTAAGGAAGCCTGCGATGGACTAGAAGTTCATGCTGCTACTGATGTAACAGGATTTGGTTTGTGCGGCCATGCACTTGAAATGGCTAAGGGATCTGATTTAACAATAGAAATCGACTCACAAAACTTACCTATTTTTGAAGGAGTAGAAGAGTTTGTTAACTTAGGATTAGTTCCAAAAGGAGCTTATGACAACAGAAACTTTATCAGAAATGATGTAAAAATCAGCAAAAATGTTAGTAGCTTTGTAGATGATTTGGTCTTTGATCCTCAAACATCAGGCGGATTATTAATTGCATTATCTAAGGAAGATGCTGATAAACTTGTAGAAAAATTACATGAATCAGGCCAAGTTGGAAGTATAATAGGAAGAGTAAAGGAAAAAACAGATCACTTTATTGAAGTAATCTAATTAAACTTATGAAACTTAGAATTCTATTAGTTTTTCCATGTAATGTGTATAAAGATGAGATCATTTTGAATTTCTCTAATGATGAAAATTATGAAGTTTCAGAATGTTCTACAATTGAAGATGCACTTGAAAAACTAAAAAAAGGTTACTATGATTTTTTGCTTAGTGATATGAATTTTTCGGATGGTACAGGCTTAGACTTCAAAAAAGAAATTAGCAAATTATATTCTATTCCGACAATTTTTGTTAGTGACGAATCAGATGATATGAAAAAAATCTTAGCGTTGGAATATGGCGCAGATGATTATGTAGTTTACCCATTTAATATGCTTGAGTTAAAAGCAAGAATTAGAGCAGTTCTCAGAAGAACGAAATCAGATTTAGTAAATGACAATAATAAAACAAGCATAATACAAATCGGTGAATTTGAATTTAATTTAATATCAAGAACTGTAAAAAGATATGGTCAATATATAGAATTAACAGGAAGAGAATTTGAATTGCTATATGCACTTGTTTCTAATAAAGATAAGGTTCTTTCAAGAAAGGAATTGGCTGCGAAATTATGGGAAGATGCACAGTCTCATATCAGGACTGTTGATGTTCACATTAAAAGATTGAGAGAAAAAATCAAAGATAACGAATCATTAATAATTAGAACAAAATGGGGAGAAGGATATTACTTCTCATCAAATACAAAAGTTTAAACTGCTTTTTAAAAAGCAGTTTAATTATTTATGGAGGGAATATGTATCAAACTGATATACCTAAAAAAGATCAATTAATTGCAAATATAATTACAAACATGGGAGAAATAAAAATTTGTTTGTTTGAAAATGATGCTCCAAATTGTGTAGAAAATTTTGTAACTCATGCACAAGAAGGATATTATGATGGAACTATTTTTCATAGAGTTATTAAAGATTTTATGATTCAAGGAGGAGATCCACAAGGAACAGGCTATGGCGGAGAAAGTATTTGGAAAAAGTCTTTTGAAGATGAATTTTCGGATAATTTGAAAAATATAAGAGGAGCATTATCTATGGCTAATTCTGGACCGAACACTAATGGATCTCAATTTTCCATAGTTCAAAATACTTCAATTAGAAAAGATTATATTAAATATCTTGATGAATGTGTTTTGAACGAAGAACAAAAAGAATACTATAAAAATAATGGGGGATGTTTTTGGTTAGATGGAAAACATTCTGTATTCGGTCAAGTTTATAGTGGAATGGATATTGTAGACAAAATTGCTAACGTAGATACTGACTTTTCAGATAAACCGTTGGATGATATTATTATTCAATCAATAGAGATTTCAAGGAATTAGTATGCATCAATATAGAGGCAAATTAATAGTGCATACTGGATCTATGTTTTCTGGAAAAACATCTAGTTTATGGAAAGAAGTGAATAGGTTTAAAATTGCTAAGTACAATGTAGTTGTGTTTAAACCAAAGATGGATTCCAGATATTCTAAGGAAAAAGTAGTAACACATGATAAAAACGAAATAGAAGCAATAAATGTTGACAATATTGACGATATAGTTGAATATACCAAAACTCATGATGTAAATGTCATCGCTATAGATGAAGTGCAATTTATTAATTCAAAAGCAGATCATTTTGTAAGACAGATAAATTATCTTTTGGAGAAAGGATTCACAATTATTGTTGCTGGACTTGACATGGACTATAAAGCCAAGCCATTTCAACTTGTTAAGGAATTATTGCCTATTTGTGATTACGTCGAAAAACACCACGCTGTGTGTGCTGTGTGTGGAAATGATGCATGGGTAAGTTATCGTATATCAGATGATAAAAACAGAATACAGTTGGGGGCTAGTGAAGCATATATGCCATTATGTAGAAAACACTATATTGAAAAAATGAATGAAAAGAAGCTAACAGAACTACAAACAACATATTTAGATAAAGATCAAAAAAATAAAAACACAATTTAGTATAACTAAATTGTGTTTTTTCTATTCTGGGTAGATTAAATTTTCTGTTTTAATAGAATTTAAAACCTTCAAGTACTTATCAGAATAGAATTTTGCCATATTTAAATTCATATCTGAATAGTTGCCACAGTCCTTTGCTGATTGACCAGGTATATCGCCTTCGTAATTAGATATGAATTCAAAGAGTTCTTTAACTAAATCTACGATATCTTCAGATTTTTTATCTCCGACCAAGATTAGATAAAAGCCTGTTCTACAACCCATAGGACCAAAATAAATAACTTCATTTTCAAGTTTATTTCTTAAAAATGTAGCTGCTAAATGTTCTATTGCGTGAACTTCTGCTGTGTTCATAACAGGTTCTCTGTTAGGCGCAGTTATTCTTAAATCAAAAGTAGTTAATACTTCATTATTTAAGTAATCTTTTCTTGATACATAAATTCCTGGTAATAATTTTAAGTGATTAATTTTAAAACTTTCTATTTTATTCATATTTCCTCCTAAATAAAGTTCAATGGGTCTTTTTGAATTGATGAAGATATTATCAATCCAATTGAAATTAAGTTGATAATTTGAAATGTTCCGCCATAACTAAAAAATGGTAAAGGGATACCAGTTATCGGCATTACCCCAATAGTCATTCCAATATTTTCAAATATGTGGAATAAAAACATTGCTGCAAATCCAATAGTCAATAATTTTGAGTATAAATTATCTGAATTTTGAGCAATTACCACACATCTATAAAGCATAAGGGCATATAATAAAATCAATATAAATCCACCTATAAATCCAAATTCTTCAACTAATACTGCAAAAATAAAATCTGTTTGTTTTTCAGGAATAAAATTATATTGACTTTGAACTCCGTTTAAGAAACCTTCACCAGTTAATTTTCCTGATCCTATTGCTATTTTACCTTGGAGAGCTTGCCATCCAGTATTGGATAAATCTCTTTCAGGATGAACAAAATTTAATATTCTATCTCTTTGAAATTGATCAAGCCTCAAGTATAGAAAAGGTAAACTGACTATACCTAAGATAATTGCTCCTATTAAATATTTCCAATCAATTCCAGCTGTAAACAACATTACTATTATTATGAATGTATACACCATAGCTGTTCCTGCGTCTGGTTGTTTTAAAATTAGGGCGACAGGAATGAAAGCAAAAATTAGTATTTTTAATAAAATTTTAGGATTATTAAGGCTGTTCTTGTTAGATTCTATAATATTTGCTAGCGAAATAATAAGAACTATCTTCATTATTTCAGAAGGTTGAAAATTAATTGGTCCAAACTTAAACCAACTTCTTGCACCCCATTCATCACCAACACCAAAAAATAAAACTAGAACCAGTAAAACATTGCAAATTATGTACATTGGAATGTTAAGTTTTTTTATTATGTGGTTGTCTAGTGAAATTATAAAAAAAACAACAATTATTCCTATAATTGTAGCTATTAATTGTTTTCTGAAATAATGGTTTGAAAGACTTGATTCAGCACTATATAATACTACAAGACCGTAAATAACAAGTATTAAAACGCTTATAATTAGAGTTTTATCTATTTTTGATATATTTTTTTTGCTAATATTAAACATGTCTCACTTCCTCAACTAGTATTATAACATATTAAAATATTAAGGTGTGATATAATAATGATTTAGAGGTGATTAGGAGGTTTTATGAATAGAATAGGATGTCATTTATCTACATCAAAAGGACTTCACAAAACTATAGAACAATGCTTAGAAATAAATGCTGACACTTTTCAATTCTTTCCACGAAATCCAAGAGGATCTAAGTCTAGATTAATTCCTGATAGAGAAATAGAAAAATTTTTGAAGCTTAGAGATACTCATGATATAAACGAAATAGTATGTCATGGAGCATATACCATGAATTTATGTAGTGATAGAGAAGACCTAAGAAAACTGGCAATCAAGCTTATAAATGAGGATATGAAAAAAATTCGAGATTTGGAAATTGAAAATTATGTTCTTCATCCAGGAAGTCATAAAAATCAAGGAATTGAGAAAGGACTTAATTTAATTGTAGAAGGCTTGAACCAAATAGATGTTTCAAATGGTCAGAAGATATGTATTGAAACTATGAGTGGAAAAGGTAGTGAAGTTGGATTTGATTTAAATCAAATTGCTTATATTATTAGTAATGCTAGTATTCCATTGTATGTTTGTATCGATACTTGTCATTTGTTTAGCTCAGGAATTAAACTGGTTAATTTTGATGATTATCTTGATGAATTTGACAAGTTAATTGGTATTGAAAAAATTAAAGTGATTCATTGCAATGATTCTATGATGCCATTTGGAGCAAATAAGGATAGACATGAAAAGTTTGGTAAAGGATTGATTGGAAAATCAGACCTTTTTAATGTAATCTTTAATGAAAGGTTAGAAGGCAGACCAATAATACTGGAAACGCCTAACAACTTAGATGGATATAAAATTGAAATTGAAAAAATAAGGAGAAAGTTTCATGAGTTACGAGAAAATTAATAAAATTTTGGATGATTTAGATAGCTTATATCCTAATGCAAAAGCAGGTTTGGATTTTACTACTCCATTCGAATTATTAATTGCCACTATCTTATCGGCACAATGTACAGATGTTAGAGTTAATAAAGTTACAGCTGTTTTATTTAAAGAACACAATACCCCTAAAGCTATATTAGGCTTAGGTGTAGATGGATTAACAAAGTACATCAAAAGTTGTGGTTTGTACAAAACAAAATCAAAAAATATTATTAATACATGTAATGTTTTATATCATGATTATGATTCAAAAGTTCCTGATACTATAGAGGAATTAATGAAATTACCAGGAGTTGGAAGAAAAACTGCAAATGTAGTTGTGAGCAATGCATTTGGTACACCAGCTATAGCTGTGGATACTCATGTTTTTAGAGTAACTAACAGAATTGGAATTGTAAATGAAAAAGACGTATTAAGTACTGAGATAGCTTTGATGAAAGTAATACCAAAAGATAGGTGGTCAAAAAGTCATCACTTATTTATTTGGCATGGAAGAAATTTATGTAAGGCTAGAAATCCAAAATGTGAAGAATGTATATTGAACGACAGGTGTAAATTTTACAATTCTTAATTAAAAAAACTATTGACAGATATCTTTTTTGATGTTATTATAATGAAAATAAATCAAAGGAGATAGTTATGTTAAAAAATAGAAATTTAATTAATGCAGATGATTTTAATGTAGAAGAGATAAACGAAATATTAAATTTAGCAGAAGAAATTATAAAGAGTCCTTCTGATTTTTCTAATTTGTGTAATGGAAAAATCTTAGGGACTCTTTTTTTTGAGCCTTCAACAAGAACAAGATTAAGTTTTGAATCAGCGATACATAGATTAGGTGGAGATTGCATCGGTTTTTCAGAAAGTGCAAGCTCATCAACATCAAAAGGTGAATCTTTAGCTGATACAATAAGAACAGTATCGAATTATACAGATATAATTGCGATGAGAAACCCTAAAGAAGGTTCAGCAGTTTTAGCTAGTTCTTATGCAGAAGTTCCATTGATAAATGCAGGTGATGGGGGTCATCAACACCCAACTCAAACCTTGACAGACTTGTTGACAATTTGGATGACTAAAAAAAGATTAAACAACATGACAATAGGATTGTGTGGGGATTTAAAATTTGGTAGAACAGTACATTCTTTGATCAAAGCAATGTCAAGATACGAAAACAATAAATTCGTATTAATATCTCCAGAAGAACTTCAAGTACCTGATTATATTAAGATATTTTTAAAATCAAAAAATATAGAATTTAAAGAAGTTGAAAAAATGGAAGATGTAATTGGTGAACTTGATATTTTATACATGACTAGAGTCCAACGTGAAAGATTCTTCAATGAAGCAGATTATGTTAGATTGAAAGATTCGTATATATTAGATAATGATAAGATGAAATTAGCTTCAGATGATTTAGCTGTACTTCATCCATTGCCAAGAGTAAATGAAATAGCTACAGAAGTTGATAGCGATCCAAGAGCAGTTTATTTTAAGCAAGTTAGATACGGTGTAATTGTTAGAATGGCGTTAATATTGAAATTATTAGGGGTGAGATAATGTTAAACATTAATAGTATTGAAAAAGGTATTGTAATCGATCATATCAAATGTGGAATGGGTTATAAAATATTCCAACTTTTAAAGTTAGACAAGGCTGATTATACAGTAGCATTGATTATGAATGCACAATCAGGCAAATTGGGAAGAAAAGATATGATTAAAATCGAAAATGTTATTGATATAGATTTTGATATACTTGGAGTATTCGATGATAATATGACTGTTAATATAATTGAAAATGAAAAAATAAAAGAAAAAATCAGTTTGAATTTACCAGAACATTTTGAAGGGTTTATTAAATGTAAAAATCCTAGATGTATAACTCAGTCTGAAAGAAGTATCGTACAAAAATTTAGTTTAGTTGATAAGGATACTAGAACCTATAAGTGTGATTATTGTGATCACTTATATAACGTGGAGGAATAATGAAACTGCTGCTTAAAAATTGTCATATTATAGATAAAGATAAAGATATTTTTGCTGATATTTTAATAGAAAATGGTAAAATAAAAGCAATAGGAGAGATATTAGAAGAATGTGATGAAATCATTGATGTAAAGGGAAAAATTGTAATGCCAGGATTCATAGATTTGCATACTCATTTCAGATATCCCGGTCAAGAAAATAAAGAGGATTTATATACTGGTAGCCTGTCAGCTCTTGCTGGAGGCTACACAAGTTGTAATTTGATGGGAAACACTAAACCAGTTGTGGATAATAATGAAATCTACAATCAAATTATAGACAAATCAAAAGAAATTGATCTAATAAATATATATCAATGTATGGCCACAACAAAAGATTTAAAATCTATAGAAATGATTAATTTTGAAAAAGCAGATAATAATATCAAATTCTTTAGTGAAGACGGGAAAGGTATAACAGATTCTTTACTAGCCTTTAATATTTTTACGGAAATAGAAAAAATAAATAAAGGTATAATGGTACATGCAGAAGACCATAATCTAACAAAGATTTCTACAAGGTATGCAGAGGATTTAGAAACAATTAGAGATTGTTACTTAAGCTTAAAAACAGGATGTAGAGTTCATTTTTGTCACGTTAGCACTATTGACTCATTAGAAGCGATAAAATTCTACAAAGAAAAAAATGCACCAATAACTTGTGAAGTTACTCCTCATCACATATATATGAAAGATAGTGATTTTAGAGTAAATCCTTCAATAAGAACTCAAGAGGATATAGATTGCATAATAAAAATGATAAAAAATAATACAGTAGATGCTATTGCAACGGATCATGCTCCGCACACTAAAGAAGATAAAGATAACGGGGCATGTGGAATGATTGGACTTGAGACAGCGTTTAATATTGCATATAAAGTGTTGCATGAAGAAAATGATATATCATTAAACAAAATATCTGAATTAATGAGTTACAATCCAGCTAAGATATTAGGAGAAAACAAAGGTGTTATAAATCCAACATGCGATGCTGATTTAGTTATAATTGATATTGATAAAGAAATAAAAATAGAAAAATTTAATTCAAAATCAAATAATTCTCCGTTTATTGGCGAGAAGTTTAGAGGTAGTATTGAGATGACAATCGTAGATGGAAAAGTTAAATTTGAGAAAGGGGCTAAAAATGATAATAGATAAGCTTTCTGAAAGAATAAACGAAAGATCCATAGTATGTGTAGGACTAGATACTAGTACAGATTATGTACCAGAAAATATGAAAAAAGGAAAGAAAGTTAGCGAATATCTATTTAATTTTAATAAGGAAATCATAGATAATACAAAAGATTTAGTAGCATGTTTTAAAGTACAAATTGCATACTACGAAGCACATGGCATAGAAGGATTAATAGCTTACAAAAACACTCTCAAATATCTTAAAGATAATAATTTAATATCAATTGCCGATGTAAAAAGAGGAGACATCGCAAATACAGCAAAAGAATATGCAAAAGCACATTTTGAAGGTGATTTTGAAGCTGACTTTATAACCGTAAATCCATTTATGGGATATGATACTTTAGAACATTACTTACCTTACCTTGAATCCGAAGAAAAAGGAATATTCGTATTAATGAGAACATCAAATCCAGGTTCAAAAGATATCCAATATAAGGATTATAAAGGTCAACCACTATATTACGAAATAGGTGATAATTTGAATAATATTGCAAAGGATTATCTAGGAGAATGCACTTTAAGTTCTTTAGGATTTGTAGTAGGTGGAACTCAAAGTGAAAATGCAAACAAGATTAGAGAGAGATATCCAAATATAATGTTTTTAATTCCAGGTTACGGCGCACAAGGAGCAAAACCAGAAGATATCAGAGTTTACCTTGACAATTTTAAAAAAGGAATTGTGAATTCATCAAGAGGCATCATATTAAATTACAGAAATTTTGATGATGGAGAAGAAAATATCGGTAAATATGCTAGAAAAGCTGTAGAAGATATGAGAAAGGATATTTACGGTGAATAAATATATCGAGTCTGAAATAATACTTAATGAAGAAATTAGTGATGGAATTTTTAAATTGGTTTTAAAAGGAAAATTCCAAGGTGATCCTGGACAGTTTTATATGTTGAGAGCATGGGATGAATCACCACTTCTTCCTAGGCCTCTAAGTATTTGTGATTTAGATGAGGAAAGTATAACATTTCTATATGCTGTCGTAGGCAAAGGAACATCTATAATCTCGTCGATGAGAGTGGGAGAAAGTATAAAAATTCTTGGGCCTTTAGGAAACGGATTCGAATTACATCCAGAAGCTAAATGTGCTATAGTTGCTGGTGGTATTGGGATTGCTCCAATGAAATATTTGTCCAGAAAATTAAAAAACGTGGATTTGTATGTTGGATATAGAAACACAACATATATGGAAGATGAGATTTTAAATAAAAACAAAACAATCATTTCTACCGAAGATGGATCAATTGGATTTAAAGGATATATAACGGAATACGTAAAAAACGATTATGACTATATTTATGCTTGCGGTCCAAATCCAATGATGAATTCCTTAAAGAAAAGAAACCTGTATGCGACAGAATTTTATTCATTAGAAGCCCACATGGCTTGTGGAATAGGGGCGTGTTTAGGATGTACTGTTCATACAACTAATGGACTTAAAAGAGTTTGCAAAGATGGTCCTATTTTTGAAAAAAATGAGGTGATATTTGATGCTTAAAACAAATTTTTGCGGCGTAGAATTCAAAAATCCTGTTATCGGAGCTTCAGGCACCTTTGGATTTGGAAGAGAATATGAAAATTTTACAGATCTAAATAAGTTAGGAGGTATTTCTACAAAAGGATTAACTATTCAACCTAAAAATGGAAATACTGGTTTGAGAATCTATGAAACACCTTCTGGAATTATGAATAGTATAGGATTACAAAATCCATCTGTTCAAGAGTTCATTAATAGGGATCTGGACTATATGTTATCTTTGGATACTGTTACTATTGCAAATATTGGTGGTTCTGATATAAAAAGTTATATTGAAGCAGTTGAACTTATATCAAACACTGACATAAAAATAATTGAGTTAAATATTTCATGTCCCAACGTTAAAGAGGGAGGAATGGCTTTTGGAATAAAATGCGATATAGCAGAAAAAGTTGTATCAGAAGTAAGAAAGCATACCGATAAAATTTTAATGGTAAAATTATCTCCAAACGCTAATGATATAGTTGAAATGGCTAAAATATGTGAAGATTCGGGGGCGGATGCGATTAGTCTTGTTAATACTTTTAATGCGTTAGCGATAGATATTAATAAAAGAAAACCAGTATTTGACAATATAACTGCTGGTCTTTCAGGACCTTGTATAAAACCTATAGCTTTAAGAATGTGTAGAGATGTGTGCAAGAATGTTAAAATTCCTGTTTGTGGTATGGGTGGAATTCAAAATTACAAGGATGCACTAGAATTTATTATGGTAGGTTGTCACTTAGTTCAAGTTGGCACAGCAAATTTTGTGAATCCAAATGTTATGGTTGAAATAGCAAATGGTATGGAAAACTACCTAAAAGAAAATAATTTTAAATCAATAGAAGATATCAGGAATATTATTTAGGAGGAAAATGATGGATAGAGTTGTTGAATTATTAAAAGAAAGTAATGCATTGTTAGAAGGTCATTTCTTATTGTCATCTGGAAATCACAGTGATAAGTATTGTCAATGTGCAAAATTATTACAATATCCAGACAAAGCTGAAGAAGTAATAAAAGTTATTGCTGAAAAGCTTAAAGATGTTGAATTTGATACTGTTGTTGGACCTGCAATGGGAGGAATAATAGTAGCTTATGAACTAGGAAGACAACTACATAAACCAGCTATATTTACTGAAAGAAAAGATGGCGAAATGTGTCTTAGAAGAGGTTTTGAAGTAAAAAAAGGCGAGAAAGTTATTATTTCAGAAGATGTTGTAACCACTGCTAAATCTTCATATGAGACTAAAAAAGTTTTGGAAGATTTGGGAGCTGAAGTAGTAGGAATTTGTTGCTTAGTAGATAGAAGTGTTAATCTGGATATTGATTTGCCTTTGTACAGTGCAACAAAAATTGATATTGAAATTTTTAAACCGGAAGAATGTCCTTTATGTAAACAAGGTATAGAAGTGGTAAAACCTGGTTCAAGAGAAATTAAAGGCAAATAATATATTATAAAATAAGCCTAATTTGAAGATTTCCTAATGAGATCTTCAAATATTAAGGCTTATTTTTTGTGTAAGAAAAAATCAAAATATGATACAATAATTAAGAATAAACTAAAAGGAATTGAAAATGGATTTATCAAATTTAGATCAAGATAGACTGCCTAAACATATTGCCATAATAATGGATGGAAATGGAAGATGGGCTACAAAAAGAAATAAACCAAGAGTATTTGGACATAATGAAGGGATGAAAAGAGTTGTGGATGTTGTCGAAAACTCATTAAATATTGGAATAAAATATTTATCCCTGTATGCTTTTTCGACAGAAAATTGGAAAAGACCACAAAAAGAAATAGATTTTTTGATGCAAATACTCATAAAATATATAGATGACCAATTAAATAAACTTGTAACTCAAGGAGTCAAGATTAATATATTGGGAGACATTAGTGTATTGCCCGAAAAAGTAATTCAAAAGATTGAATATGCATTGGATTCAACAAAAAATAATGATAAACTTATTCTAAATATAGCTATTAATTATGGTTCAAGGCAAGAGATATTAAGAGCTGTGAATACTGCGATAGAAGATGGAGAAATCCTGACTGATGATGAGTTCTCAAATCTTTTATACACGAGAAATCAACCAGACGTTGATTTGCTAATAAGACCAGGCGGAGAAAAAAGGCTAAGCAATTTCTTGCTTTATCAAATGTCTTATGCAGAACTTTATTTTTCGGATATATATTGGCCTGATTTCAAATTAGAATCACTTATAGATGCAATTTATTGGTATCAAAATAGAAATAGAAGATTTGGTGGATTGAAATGAAATTTTTAAAAAGGACATTAACAGGAATAATAATTTTATTGTTATCTATTTTTTGTGTTTCTAAAGGTGGAATTTATCTTTTAATAATGAATTTATTCCTAAGTACTGTTGCAATTTACGAACTAGAAAATGTAATTAACAAGGAGTATTCCAATAGCATTAATATTAATAATTTGATTATTAATATATTGTTCAATGTTAGTTTTAATTTAAGTATTTATCTTAAAAGAGAATTATTTGCAATTGTTTTATTGTGTAGTTTTAGTTTGATAGAATTGACTTTATATACCATTTTTGACAAACCTATGAAAGAAGTATTAAATAACTATTTCTTACACATATATATTACGATTACTTTTTCGTTAATGTATTTTATTTCTGGAACTGAATTTATTTGGCTTATCTATATATGTTCATGGGGGACAGACACAGCAGCATATTGTACAGGAATGTTATTCGGAAAACACAAATTGACAAAGATTAGTCCTAAAAAAACTATTGAAGGAGCTATTGGTGGAATTATAGGAAGCATGATAATTGGAGCTATTTTTTCTATATTTTACGGTAATTTAAATGTTGTTAAGATAGTTATAATAGCTTTATTCGGTTCGATTATATCTCAAATTGGGGATATAAGCGCTTCTAAAATTAAAAGAAAAGCCAATGTGAAAGATTTTGGTAATATTTTTATTGGACATGGTGGAGTAATGGATCGATTTGATAGTTTTATTTTTGTTTTGCCTTATCTTTCAATATTATATTGTTTAGGGTTTTAATTAGGAGGAAATGTGATTACAATAATTTCATCAATTATAATATTTTTACTAGTAATTTTAATACATGAATTTGGACATTTTATCGTAGCGAAAATGAATGGAGTATCTGTTTTGGAATTTTCAATAGGTATGGGACCAAAACTTTTCCAAAGAGAATCAAATGGAACTCTTTATTCTTTGAGAGTGTTACCTGTGGGAGGTTATTGTCAGCTAGAAGGGGAAGACGAAGAAAACGACAGCCCGAATTCTTTGAATAATCAATCACCACTTGTAAGACTTAAAGTAATTTTAGCTGGTGCTATTATGAATTTTATATTAGCTTTTATTTTGTTAATTTTATTAATGTCTGTTAGTAGAGTTAGTACAGAAGTATCCAGTGTGATAAAAGATTCACCAGCATACTCTTCGGGTATACAAACAGGAGATCAAATTGTATCTATAAATGGGGAGAATGTAAGTGATGGAGAAGAATTATTAAAAAGTATCAAAGAATCCCAAGGTGATTTAAATATTGGAGTAATAAGAGATTCTCAATCAAAGAATATGAAAGTCACTCCAAGATTAGAAAATAATATTAGAAAAATTGGAGTAAACTTTCAAGAAGAATATAATATTAAAAATTTTAGTATAGTAAAAGGCTTTAAAAAAGGCTTGATAACTTTTCTTAATTTGACAGGGATGTTATATAAATTCCTAGGGATGCTTATAACTGGTCAATTAGGTTTAGGGGGAGTTAGTGGACCTGTTGGCGTGGTCAAAGAGATTGGCAATGCTGCAAAAACAGGTGTTGCTAATTTAATTTTTTTATTAGCGTATATTAACATTAATTTAGGTGTCTTTAATTTATTGCCTATTCCAGCTTTAGATGGAGGAAGAGCGATATTCATACTAATTGAGATGATATTTGGTAAAAAAATATCTCAAGAAAAAGAAGGCTATATACACATGGTAGGATTAATTTTGCTTTTAGCATTAATCGCCATAGTTACAATTAAAGATGTTATTAAATTATTTTAAATGTTTTGATTAGGCCTTTATGGGCCTTTTTAAATTTGAAAGGTGAAGTAATGAAAAGAGAAGATACAAAAAGAATTTACGTAGGAAATGTTGCTGTGGGAAATGGAGCAAGAGTTACAGTTCAATCTATGACTAATACCGACACAAAAGATGTTGAAAGCACTGTTAAACAAATTAAAGAATTTGAATCTGTAGGATGTGATATTTCTAGAAGTGCAATTAATGATTTGGAAGATGCTAAGGCGATACCAATTATAAAAAGTATGACGAATATACCATTTATTGCTGACATTCAATTTCATCACAGATTAGCAATAGCTGCAATTGAAAACGGGTGTGATTGTATTAGAATTAATCCTGGCAATATTGGTGGAATAGATAGAGTCAAAGATATTGTAGATTGTTGCAAACATCATAAAATTTCCATGAGAATTGGTGTAAACAGTGGATCTATTAATCAAAAATTCATTGACAAATATCATGGAGTAAATGTGGATTCAATATGTTATAGTTGCCTTGATCAAATAAGAATGATTGAAGATATGGGATTTGACGATATCAAATTATCATTAAAATCTTCTAATGTTAATATGTCAATAAAAGCTTATGAAAAAATGTCAGAGTTATGTAATTATCCTCTACATGTCGGTATAACAGAAGCAGGTCCTTCTACTAAAGGAATTATCAAATCCAGTGTAGGAATAGGAAGTATTTTGTCAAAAGGAATTGGAGATACTATCAGAGTTTCTTTAACTGGTGATCCTAAAGAAGAAATTATTGTAGGAAGACAAATTTTAATGAGTTTAGGTTTATTAAATGAAGGAATTGAAATAATTTCATGTCCAACATGTGCTAGAACCAAGATTGATTTGATAAGTATAGTGAATGAAGCTGAAAAGAAATTGGATAAAATCGATAAACACATTAAAGTTGCTATTATGGGTTGCGTCGTAAATGGACCAGGAGAAGCAAAAGAAGCTGATATTGGTATAGCAGGTGGAAATGGAGTAGGCTTAATATTTAAAAAAGGAGAAATTGTACGAAAAGTTAAGGAAGAAGAATTATTAGATGTATTAATTGAAGAGATAGAGAGGTTATAAATGCATTTATTACTCAACGATGTATTAAAAAAAATTGGCCTAAAATATGATTCAAAATATCCAATTTACATTGATAAATTAACTTACAATAAAGATAATGATGAGTTAGATTGTTTGATGAATGTTCAAAAAGATGAGAATAAAGACAACTTAGCAGAATTTATACAAAAAGACTTATTAAACTTTATAGCAAAAATTAATATCGATTTTACAGAATATGAAGATTCAAAAATCAATTTCTCAAAAGATGCTTTGATTAAAATTTTAAAATCAAATGATTTTTGTGAATATTCTAATTGTATTGATTTTGAAAGTTCAAAAATAAACGATTCTGAAATTTCACTTATTTTTAATTTTGAGCAAATAAGGGATAAGTTTATATCAAATCAAAAGGATAATGAATTAACAAAATTAATAAATAAATCATATAATTTAAGTTATTCTGTCAAATCTGAAATTGTTGAGTTAAAGGATAACGATGATTATAGACAAAATTTAATCGAGTACGATAATTCAATTCGAAAAAAAATAGCTGAATCCATAAAATATACTCCAAAGCAAGAAAAAGAAGAAGTTAAAAAAACGGGAATAAAATGTGGTAAAGACATAACCAAGTCTCCAATAAAAATTAAAGAAATTATAGAAAATGAAGATGATACTTGTATCAGAGCTGAGATTATTGATGTAGATATAAGAAGCATAAAAGATGGAGAAAGTTTTATTATCTCTTTGGATCTTAGGGATGAAAGTGGAGCTGTTTTTGCAAAGAAATTTTTGAAGAAAAAAGAATTTGAAGCATTTGGTGATAAATTGAAATCTGGAGTTTATCTTTTATTAACAGGAAGGTTAGAATTTGATAGATTTACTTCTGGAAAGACCTTTTCAATAAGACAAATGCAAGAAGTTGAAAAGCCGGAATCTAGAAAAGATGAATATGAGAAAAAACGTGTAGAACTACACATGTATTCTCAAATGAGCCAACTAGATGGATTTATTGACTTGGATGAATGCTGTAAAACTCTAAAAAAATGGGGACATCCAGCGCTGGGTTTAACGGATAAATCCGTAGTACAAGGTTATCCACAATTGTATGATGCTTGTAGCAAAAATGGAATAAAACCACTTTTTGGAATGGAAGCTAAAATAATAGAAGATGATTTTAGGATAATAACAAATCCTTATGATTCTATGAATTTGCAAGAATTTGTAGTTTTTGATATAGAAACTACAGGATTATCAAATGCGACAGAAAAAATTACGGAAATTGGTGCTGTAAAGATAGTAGATAATCAAATTGTAGATGAATTTAATCAATTAATAAATCCTGAAATACCAATACCAGAAAAAATAACAGAATTAACGTCTATAACAAATGAAATGGTAAAAGATATGCCTAAAATAGAGGAAGTATTACCTGAGTTTTTAAAATTTGTTGGTGACTGTACTTTAATAGCACATAATGCAGATTTCGATATGGGATTTATCAAGAAAAATTGTCTTGATTTAAGAATTAATCCCGTAAGAACATATATAGACACATTAGCTTTTGCAAGGGCATTGGAACCTCATCTCAAAAATCATAAACTTGATACTTTGACAAAAAAATACAACGTTAATTTATTCAACCATCACAGAGCTTGTGATGATGCAAGAGCAACAGGAGAAGTATTCATTTGTATGGTCAAAGATCTTGAAAAAAGAGGAGTTAAATTTGATATCAATATAAATAAAATGGATTCTGATTGGAGTATATCTAAAAGAGAATCTCATACTGCAACAATATACGCTAAAAATTTAGTTGGTTTGAAAAACTTGTATAAGCTTGTGACTGCTTCTAATTTAAAATATTTTTACAGAGAAGGTGGAATACCAAAATCTGAATTGAATAAAAGAAGAGAAGGTCTTGTAATTGGATCAGGAAACGAAGATGGAGAATTAATAAAAGCAATACTTGGATTTGAATCAGATGAAAAATTAGATGAGATTATTTCAAGGTATGATTTTTTGGAGGTTCAACCACCACTTTATTATGATGGAGTAAAGTCAAAAAGAATGAGCTTTAACTTAAAGAGTTGTGAAGAATTAACTAGAAAACTATATGATTTATCAAAAAAGCACAATAAACCTCTTGTGGCTGATTCTTATGCAAAATACTTCGAAAAAACGGACTATATTTTTAGAAATATAATATTAGAGGGTCAACCTAGAAAAATTTATGGAGAAAAATTCCCTACGTTGTTTTTCAGAACAACTGATGAAATGATGAATGAATTTAGTTTTTTAGAAAAAGATGTGGCTGAGGAAATTGTAATAGATAATACCATAAAAATTTCAGAAATGTTAGATGAGATAAAGCCAATACCAGATGGAACTTTTCCACCGGTTATTGAAGGCTCTGATACAGAATTAAGAGAAATGACTTATAAAAAAGCTAGAAGTATATATGGAGATGATTTACCTGAAATTGTTGAAAGTAGGTTAGAACGTGAATTGTCATCTATAATTTCAAATGGATATGCTGTATTATATATTATCGCCCAAAAATTAGTAAAGAAAAGCAACGAAGATGGATATCTAGTTGGATCAAGAGGATCTGTAGGCTCAAGCTTTGTTGCGACAATGGCTGATATAACCGAAGTTAATCCTTTAATTCCGCATTATATTTGTGAAAACTGCAAACATTCTGAGTTTATACATAATGAAAATATTGGCTCGGGAGTGGACCTTGAAGATAAAACTTGTCCTGTATGTGGACAACCATTAAAAAAAGAAGGTCATAATATACCATTTGAAGTTTTCTTAGGATTTGATGGTGATAAAGAGCCAGATATTGACTTGAACTTTGCTGGAGAATATCAACCTACTGTTCACAAATATACTGAAGAATTGTTTGGAGAAGGAAAGGTATTTAGAGCTGGAACTATTGGTACTATTTCCGACAAAACAGCTTATGGGTATATAAAAAAATATTTTGAAGATAAAAACGTATATGTTAATAATTCAGAGATAAAATATTTACAAAGAGGAATCTTGGGAGTTAAAAGAACATCGGGTCAACATCCGGGTGGAGTAATGATAGTTCCAAGAGATAAGGATATTGAAGATTTTTGTCCAGTTCAACATCCCGCTGATGATGTTAATAGTGATATTATTACTACTCATTTCAATTATAAGTCTATAAGTGGTAGGATTTTGAAGCTTGATTTGCTAGGACACGATGTTCCAACAATTATAAAAATGTTGTCGGATATGACAGGAGTGGATCCATTAACTATCCCTATGGATGATAAAGAGACTATGAGTATTTTTTCATCGATAGATGCTTTACACTTTGAAGAATTAATCGATGGTTTAGATATAGGAACGTTAGGAATACCTGAATTTGGTACAAACTTTGTAAGAGGAATGTTAAGAGATACAACTCCAAAAACTTTTTCTGAGCTAGTCAGAATTTCTGGATTATCACATGGTACAAATGTATGGTTAAATAATGCACAAGATCTAATAAGAGATGGTGTTGTTGAATTAAAAGATACTATTTGTACAAGAGATGATATTATGATTTATCTAATAAATAAAGGTCTTGAAAAGAAAAGATCATTTAAAATAATGGAAACAGTAAGAAAAAATAGACTTCTTGATGAGGATACACTAAATTATATGACAGAAAATGGTGTTCCAGATTGGTATATTGAATCTTGTAAAACTATTGAGTATCTTTTCCCTAAGGCCCACGCGGTAGCGTATGTAATGATGAGTTATAGAATAGCTTATTTTAAAGTACACTATCCAGAAGCTTTTTATTCGACATTTTTTACAATAAAATTACAAGATTATCCAGGTGATGTTATTGTGAGAGGATTAAGTGCAATTAGAGAAGAAATGCAATCTTTGAAGGATAAATACAAAGAATCAAATTCTAAGATGACAGCAAAGGATAGTAACAAATACTCTGTATTAGAAGTAGCAGAAGAAATGTATTGCAGAGGAATAAAACAATCAAGAGTTGACTTGCATAAATCTGACAAGGCTAGGTTCAAAGTATTAGAAAAAGGATTCATTCAACCTCCATTTAATGCACTAGAAGGGGTTAGCGATGCAAACTCTATTGCTATTTTTGAAGAAATACAAAAGGGTGATTTTATTTCAAAACAAGATTTTACTATGAGAACGAAAGTTAATAAAACAGCTTTAGAAATACTAGAAAACCACGGTGTTTTAGATGGTTTACAAAACGAAAACCAAATAAGTTTATTTGATTTTTAGTGATATGTTATAATTAGATAAATGGAGTGATTATGGATAAACATTTAATTTACAAAACTAATAATGAAAAATTAATAACATTTATTTTTGGTCAATTAGAAAAAAATGCAAAAAAAATTGAAGAAGCTTGTGATGTTATATTAAAGATTTCTGAAGAAGGTATTCTAATTAGTGGTTCTGATTTGAATATTGAAAGTGCTAGTAATCTTTTAGAATCATTAAATACACATACTTTATCCGGGAATGAAATAACAGATCAAGATTTGGATTATTTGCTTTCTAACTTAGAAAAAATAAAACAAGAAAATATTTCAAAAATTAAGGACTATGTAATTTGTTACAATTCAAAAGGTAAACCTTTAAAGCCAAAAACTGTAAATCAAAGAAATTATGTTGAAATGATTAAAAAAAATGATATTGTTTTTGGAATAGGTCCTGCCGGTACAGGAAAAACTTATTTGGCAATGGCGATGGCAATAAATGCATTTAGAAATAATGAAGTGGATAGGATAATTTTAACTAGGCCTGCTGTAGAAGCTGGAGAAAGTTTAGGATTTTTGCCGGGAGATCTTCAAGAAAAAATTGATCCTTATCTAAGACCAATATACGATGCTATGTTTGATATACTAGGTTATGAAAATTTTGAAAAATTTAAAGAAAGAGGATTGATTGAAGTAGCACCATTGGCATATATGAGAGGTAGAACTTTAGATAATGCATATATTATATTAGATGAAGCGCAAAACACTACCAATGAACAAATGAAGATGTTTTTAACTAGAATAGGATATGGTTCAAAAGCTATAGTAACGGGAGACATTACACAAGTAGATTTACCAAGAGGTAAAAAATCAGGATTATTAGTTGCGACTAATATTCTTAGGGACATAAATGGAATAAGCTTTTTAGAGTTTGAAAAAACAGATGTTGTAAGACATCCACTTGTACAAAAAATTATTGGAGCTTATGAAAAATTAGATAACAATAGGTCAAATTATGATAATACAGATAAGTAATAGACAAGATGATTTTCAAATTGATGATGAATTAAGATCGAATATTGAAAACTCGATAAAAATATGTTTGCTTCAAGAATTAAATAATGATAATTATGAGATATCTTTGTCATTTGTTAGTGAAGAAGAAATTAAAGAACTTAATAAAGATTATCGAAATAAAGATAGTGTAACAGATGTGTTAAGCTTTCCTTTAGAAGATTATTTTCAAGTTCAAACAAATCTTTTGGGTGATATTATTATATGCTGCAAAAAAGCTGTAGAACAAGCTAAAGAATACAATCATTCTATTAAAAGAGAAATTGTGTACTTGGTTGTACATTCTATGTTTCATTTGTTGGGTTATGATCATATTGATGAAAGTGATAAAATTATTATGAGAAATAAAGAGAAATCGGCCTTGAAAGAAATAGGTATCTATAAAGATGAAGAATTTAATTAGAAAGTCAAAGGATAAAAATATTTCTAAAAATACTTCTTTTATTACTAGTTTTCAATATGCAATGGATGGAATTATTCATTGTTTGAAAAATGAAAGAAATTTTAGAACTGACATTTTGATGACAGTACTGGTTATGATTGCGTCATTAATGTTTGACTTATCAAGGGTAGAAATGGCTTCTTTGTGCATAACTATAACATTTATATTAATGGCAGAAATGATTAACACCGCCATTGAAACGATTGTTGATTTGATTTATGACAAATATGATGATAAAGCAAAAATAGCAAAAGATGTAGGTGCAGGGGCTGTACTACTAGCTGCTTTTAATTCTATTTTTGTAGGTTATTTTATGTTTTATGATAGGATTGTACCACTTAGTCATACAGCAGTTATAAAATTGCAGAACTCACCAACTCATTTGACATTTATAGCTTTGATTTTGGTAGTTGTTATAACTTTAGTTTTAAAAAGTTTTATATATCAGAATAAATGGACTTATTTGCAAGGTGGAAGCGTGAGTGGTCACGCATCGGTTTCTTTTTGCAGCGCTACAATAATTGCTCTTCTTGCTAATAATACATTAGTGACAATACTATCATATTTTATAGCTTTTTTGGTTGCAGAAAGTAGAGTAGAAGGAAAAATCCATACATTAAGTCAAGTTATAGTTGGTGGTATAATTGGAACATTAATAGCGATATTATTATTTAAAGTAATTATTTAGGAGTATTATGGAAATTAACAAAATGTATAAAATTGCATTGCAATATAAACAAAATGCATACACGCCATATTCTCATTATAAAGTGGGATGTTGTGTCAAAGATATAGAAGGAAACTATTATGGAGGTTGTAATATTGAAAATGCTTCATTCAGTCCTACTATTTGTGCTGAAAGAACAGCAATTTCGAAGATGGTTTCTGAAGGATTTAAATTAATAGATACTATTTTAATAATTGGAGATTCTGATTTTACGTATCCTTGTGGTGTTTGTAGACAAGTAATTAAAGAATTTTCTAACGAAGATACGAAAATAATAATAGCTAAAAATGAAAAAGAGTATAAAATTTATAATATTAAAGATTTGTTACCTCATGGTTTTAGTGGAGATGATGTAAATGTTTAAATCTGGATTTGTTTCAGTTATAGGTAGAAGTAATGTAGGGAAATCAACTCTTTTAAATAGAATTTTAGGAGAAAAACTAACAATTATTTCTGACAAACCTCAAACTACTAGAAATAAAATACAATTGATATATACTGACGAAAATATGCAAGCAATATTTTTAGATACTCCAGGAATACAAACACCAAAAAATAAACTTGGAGATTATATGCTTAAAGTATCAATGTCAACTTTGAACGAAGTTGATGTTATAACATATATAGTTGATACTACTGAAGAAATAGGAAAACTAGACTCTGAAATTATTGAAAAATTAAAATTAGTTAATACAAAAATAATTTTATTAATCAATAAAATAGATAAAATATCAAGTGATAAAGTCAATGAATTAGTAGAAATGTACAGTAAAGTTGGAATATTTGAAGAAATAATTCCAATAAGTGCATTGACAGGAGATAATTTAGAAGGATATTTAACTTCTTTAAAAAATAATTTGCCTGAAGGGCCAATGTATTATGATAAAGATAGCGTAACAGATCAACCTATTAGACAAATTGTACAAGAACTAATTAGGGAAAAAGCACTAATAAATTTATCTGATGAATTACCACATGGAATAGCTATAACTATCGAAAAATTCAAAGAAAGACAAGATAAGAATCTAATTGATATAGATGCTACTATTATTGTTGAGAAAAAAAGTCATAAGGGCATGGTAATTGGTAAAAAAGGATCAATGATTAAAAAAATTGGAACTGATGCCAGAATTGATATTGAACAATTATTAGACGCAAAAGTAAATCTAAAACTATGGGTTAAAATAGATGAAGAATGGAGAAATAAAGATTCTAGATTAAGGTATTTGGGTTATAACTAATGCAACAAGATTACATCAAGACACAAGCTATTGTGTTGGAGCATATAATTTATGGAGAAAATTCTATAATTTTGAATGTTTTCAGTAAAGAAGACGGTATTATTGGAATTTTCATCAATAATATTAATTCCATGAAATCAATTATAGAATTTAATGTTCTGTCAGTAAATGATTTTACCTTAAAAAAAGGAAATCAATTCTATTATTTAGTGGATTATGATTTAATTAACTCTAATTTTAATATAAGAACAAACTATAAATCAGAATTATTTAGTTTGGTTATAGTTGATTTAATAAAGTCAATTTTTTACAATGAAGTTTGCAATGAAAAAGTATACGCTTTGATATTGAAAACAGTAATATTCTTATCCAAATATTCTGAAGATCAATACGCTTTAATAAATGCGTTTATTTTGAAACTTGTATCATATCTTGGATATCAACCTAGTATGTTTTATCAAAATAGTCACAACAGGTTTTATTTAGATGGTGGATTTGTAGATTCTGACGGAGAATACTACCAAATAGATAATTTACACGCAAAATATATGATATACTTAATGAAAAATAGGTATGATGACATAGTTAATAAAAAGTATGAATCTATAAATGAAAACGAAATTTTAAAAATTTTGTTAAAATACACGATGAACAATTTTGGAATTGAATATTTGGGGTCATTAGGCTACCTTGAATATTTATAAGGAGAAATAATGTATAACTTATTAATAGATATAGTGACTAATAATATTCCCGAGAATTTTATAGGATTTATAAATAGATCGCTTGACGAAAAAATAAGAAAAGAATTAAAAAAACTGCAATTAGTATATTCAAATATAGA
Source organism: Finegoldia sp. P2-F-LR (assembly GCF_052932265.1). Lineage (NCBI taxonomy): Bacteria > Bacillati > Bacillota > Tissierellia > Tissierellales > Peptoniphilaceae > Finegoldia > Finegoldia sp. P2-F-LR. The sequence continues at coordinate 55,677 of NZ_JBRFJF010000001.1, forward strand.
TTTGGATACAATAAAAGATCATTTTTTTATCTACATTACTAATATAGAAAATCCAGGATATACACTAGAAAATTACGAAAATGTAATAAATAAAGCTATTGATTCGATAAATTTCAAGTACAAATATGATTCTGAAAGTTTATCATTTAGAGAGTCTATCTTGTACATTAAAATTTTTAATGAAAAAGAAAATAAAACAATAGAATTCAAAGGCTTAAAAGAAGATAAAGATGACAGCTTAGTTAATTCTTCTACTTTTAACAATTTTTCTTCAGAGTTACGAAAAAATCAAATAATATTAAAAAAAGAAGAAAGATTACAATCATTTGAAAAAAGCGCTAATAAACTTGCTAGAGCAAATGGTTGTTCAATTATTAATAACAAAAGCATACTCAACGAATACGCAAATAAATTTGATTATCCTGTAAGCGTTGAAGGATCATTTGACGAAAAATATTTGTGTATCGATAAATCAATACTTTATACAGTTTTGATGGAGAATTTTACGGTATTACCAATGGAATTCGATAACGGTAATAGTTCAAACTTTTTTGTTTACGCTAAAAACAAGAGTTCTGAAGATTCCCACATTTTGATTAAAGAAATTAATGACAAATTAGAAGAAATAAATAATTTGATAAACCAAAAATCAGATAGAAAACTTGAAGACTTTGTTGAGGATTTGAAAACAGTAAATTATATCAATAATTATGGTAACTTTTATGACAAAACTCAAAGACTAATAAAGATATCAATTGAATTATGTAAAATGCTATCAGTTAGTAACGAAACTATTGATTCTGTCAAAAGAATAGCATTTCTATGTAAAGCGGATAAAGCAACTGAAATTGTACAAAAATGTTCTTATTTACACGGCTTAATTGGAAAACTATATGCTAAGTCTGATGGCGAAGATAAAATTGTTTATGACGGAGTATATGAACACATTAAACCGAGATTTATATCTGAAAACATTCCAAATTCAACTGCTGCTAGAATTGTTGCAATTTCTGATAAAATGGAATATGTTATGTCCTACATAATATCTAGTAGTGATGATAATTTTAAATATAATTATAAGTTAAGAAAAACTATAACATCTGTGATTTCTATAATACTTAGATCAGAATTAGATTTTAATTTAAGTGATTTTATTACTAAAATCTTATATGTATTTCTCCAAGACAAGGGAATAGTAGATTATGAGTATTTTGAAAAAAGTATAAAAGAAATTATTCTTGATGTTTACAGAGATGAGTGTGTAAAATTAGGGTATGATTTTGATGAAGTTGATGTGATAAATTATAACAATTTAAATATTTTTAAGTTAAATCGTTTATTGACTAATCTTCATGACATAAATACAAAAAACAATGGCAAATTAATGATTCAAATTCTAAAGATGTTGGAGGTAAACTCTAGTGAGTGCAAGTATACACCGATGGAATTAGATAACAATAATTTGTGCAATTTATTAGAAAAATTAGCAAACTGTTCTGACGAAGACTTACCTTACTATAAATTAATTTTCAAAGGTGTATTTAAGAAAATAAATTAAGGAGAATGTTATGAATAAAACCATGGTAGTTATTTCTGATTCCACGGGTGAAACAGCGAATCAAGTTTTGGATGCTGTTAAAGTTCATTTTGATATTAAAAATGTAAGAATAAAAAAATTCTCAAAAATTATTAGAAGAGAACAGATTGATGAAATATTAAACGAAATTAATGGAGAAATCCTAATATTTTCAACAATCGTAGATCGTGATTTGCTGAATTATTTGATTGAGAAAACAGAAATGAATGAATCGATTTATTTAGTAGATGTTCTATCATATCCTATCTTAGTTTCAAGTAAGTTTTTTAAGCAACAACCTAAATTCGATATTGGATTAAATAGAAAAGTTGACCAAGAATATCTTGAAAAGATGGAAGCTTTAGAATTTGCAGTAAAATATGATGATTGTAAGGATAAGTTTGGTATTTTAAAAGCTGATATTATATTAATAGGAGTTTCAAGAACTTCAAAAACGCCATTGAGTTTAAATTTAGCATTCAAAAATTATAAAGTATGTAATATTCCAATTTTACCAGAAGTCCAAGTCCCATCTGAATTATTCAAAGTTGATAAGAAAAAAATTATTGGTTTGATTATTGACTCTGATAAACTTAATAATATCAGAGAAAATCGAATGGCTAAAATTGGTTTGCAATTAGGCTACTCAGATGATTCAAGGATAGAAAAAGAGCTTGATTATGCAAAAGAAATTATGAACAAGATAGGCTGTAAAATAATTAATGTTACGGATAAAACAATTGACGAAACCTCTAATGAAATAATTTCATATATTGATAAATAACAGTAAAATTTAAGTTCTCATTTTTTGAGAGCTTTTTTTGTTTTAGCTATTGAATTATGATAAAATATTAAGAGAATACTGGAGGTAAATGTGGAAAATAGTAGATACGAAATTCAAAGAAAAATAAATGAAGACAAATTTTCTACGACATTTAAAGCTTATGATAAAAAATTAAATAGATACCTTAGTTTCAAGGAGTATAACGACAAAAAATATTTTGATTCATTAGCAAATAATTTAAAATCTTTATCAAACTTACATCATCCTAATATTCTTGAAATGTATGACCTAATGATTAGTTCTGATAATAAGTGTTTTTTAACTTATGAGTTTTTTGATGGAATATCATTGGATAATTTGTTCAAAAGAAAGAATGTTTCAGAATCATTTATATTAGATATTTTAAAAAAGATTTTACTATCTTTAATTTATTCTGAAAATAATGAAATATTTTTTGGAAATTTACGAATTTATAATATGTTAGTAGATGAAAATAATAATCTTAAGATTGATATTTTTAAAAACTTTGATGGTGAAAATTTTGGAGATAGTACATCTCAGTTAAATCATAATATAAGCGTATTATTAGAAATTCTAGAAAATTCTAATATAGATATTGAAAATAGTAATTTGAATAGCTTTTATCAAAAGCTAAGAAATAATTCTTATGATGATACACAAGGTATTATGAAAGATTTAAATGAAATTAATAATTATAAAATGACAGGTTCAAATAATGATTCTATAGATAATACAATTAAATTAGATTTAAAAAATGGGCATGAGAAAAATATGTCCTATAAAATAGATGAAAATTTATTTGAGGAAGAAGAGATAAAAAATAAAAAGAAATCACATAATTATCTTAAGTCTTTTTTAGTGTATTTTACATCTGTATTATTAGCTTTTTTTGCTGCTGCAGTAATTATTTTTTGTTATAATTTGAGGCCAAAAGCACCTGATTATGTTGGGAAAAACTTAAGGCTTGCTGTTGACCAGGCTACAGCAAATGACATTGAATTAGTTGTGGACAAATCAGTAAGCGTGGACAAGTCAGATTTTAATAAATATGTGGTTATTGGTCAGAGTCCAAAAGTTGGCGATAAGCTTTTATTTAATAAAAAAATTAAGGTAGAACTTGGATTAGAAAAAGAAGACACAATGATTAACTTAATTGGTTTAAATTTGAAAAAAGCTAAAAAAGAGCTATCTAATCTAGGTGTAAATGTTAAGAAAGTTAGATACAAAAAAAGTTCAGTATATGATGAAGGTATAGTAATTGACCAAAGCATTGAAGCTGGTAGAAATATTAAAAATGGTGATTTCATTACTATAACTGTAAGTTCTGGTAAAGCAAGAAAAACAGAAACAGTTGAAGATGAATATACTCCACCTGAAGAAAATGAAAGACCTAATGAAGATGAAACTGAAAATTCTAGTGTAGATAATAATGATTCAAATTCAAATTCAGATAATAATCAAGAATCAGATAATGAAAATACTAGAAAAAACGATAATAACAGTGGGGAATAATATGGAGTATTTTTCGATTTCATATAAGGGTGATATCAGAGAAAAAAATGAAGACTACTATAAAAATGAAACTTTCAAAGATTCCCAAATTTTTTTAATAGCAGATGGTATGGGAGGATGCAAATACGGAGAAAAAGCTTCTGAAATTGCTGTTGAAGAGTTTTTGATTTGTTTTAAAAATCATTACGATGAAAAACTTAGTATGAAAGATTTGATTTATGGGTCAATTCATCATGCAGGTTATAAAATTTTGGATTTCTCAAAATCAAATAATTGCTTAAATAATATAGGAACTACATTCTTAGCCACTATTATTAAAGAAAATACAATGTATTTATTCAATATTGGTGATAGCAGAGCTTATTTACAAAATGAATATGGGTTTTATCAAATATCAAAAGACCATATTGTAAAAAACAATGAAAATCTTAAAAATGCTATAACAAGAGGACTTGGTTTTTTGAGTATGGATAAACCTGATTATATTATTAAGGAATTAAACGCTGATGATCAGATACTTATGGCTACAGATGGTTTTTACAAATTCATTGAAAATAGTAGTATTGAATATATTTTGAAATCAAACTTGAACGTAAAAGAAAAATGCAAGACATTATTAGAAAATGTAACTAATAAATCTGATGATAATATAACAATTACATTAATTAAAATATAAAAATTATTTATAAGCTATCGAATATCGATGGCTTATATTTTATAAAGGAGATTTAAATGGAAGAAAATAATAATAAATTGGCTTCAAATTCGTATGTTAATTTATTTGTAAATAGACACGGACATGCTCCAACTTATTCGATAATTACACATGGTTGTCAAATGAACGAACATGATTCCGAAAAAATCAAAACATTACTAGAAAATATGGGGTTTAAACAATCTGATGAAAAATTAGATGCAGACTTTATTATTTTTAATACTTGTTTAGTAAGAGAAAATGCAGAAATGAAAGTCTATGGTCAATTGGGAGCATTGAAAAACTTAAAAAGAGAGAATCCCGATATGCTAATCGCTGTCTGTGGATGTATGATGCAAACTGGTCCAGCAAGAGATATAATTAGAGAAAAATATCCACAGGTAGATATAGTATTTGGAGTAAATAACATAAATTCATTACCATATCTTATAGATAGACACCTAAGCAGCGGAAAATTAGTTGTAGATATCGAAAGAAAAGATGATATTGATGAAGATATTGCTATCAAAAGAGAAAATGAATTTGTTGGGTATGTGAATATAATGACAGGATGCAATAACTTTTGTACTTATTGTATAGTTCCTTATGCAAGAGGTAGAGAACAGAGTCGCTCTGTTGAAAGTATTATATCAGAAGTAAAAAGAATGGTAGATCAAGGATATAAAGATATAACTTTACTTGGACAAAATGTAAATTCTTACGGAAAAACACTTGAAAATCCTGTTACTTTTACCGAGTTATTAACAAAGGTTAATGATGTTGAAGGACTTGAAAGATTAAGATTTTTAACAAGTCATCCTAAAGATATCTCGGATGAATTAATTGACGCTATGGGTAAATTAGATAAAGTTTGCGAAAACATTCATCTACCTTTTCAAGCTGGATCAAATTCGGTTTTAGAAAGAATGCACAGGAGATATACTAAGGAATCTTACTTAGAGAAGATAGAAAAATTAAAGAAAAGCGTACCAGGAATTACTTTTTCAACAGACATTATAGTAGGATTTCCAGGAGAAACAGAAGAAGATTTTCAAGACACATTGGATGTGGTTAGAAAGGTTGGATACGAACAAGCTTTTACATTTAAATATAATAGAAGACCAGGAACAAAAGCTGACTTGTTCGAAGATCAAGTTGATGAAGCTGTAAAGCAAGATAGATTAGAAAGACTTTTGGATGTTGCTTATCCGATTTTTTACGAGAAGAACAAATCATACCTTGGTACTATACAAGAAGTATTAATTGAAGGGGAAAGTAAGAATAATCCTGAAGTAATGACAGGAAGAACTAGAACATTTAAGTTAGTAAATGTTAAATGTGATAAATCTTATATAGGGAAATTAGTAAATACAAAAATTGTAGATTTTAATTCTTTTGCATTAACAGGGGAAATGGTGGATTAATATGGGTTATACTCCTATGATCAAACAATACAAAGAAATAAAAGAACAGAACAAAGATTGTATATTATTTTTTAGATTAGGAGATTTCTACGAAATGTTCTTTGAAGATGCGTTACTAGCTTCCAAAGAACTTGAAATTGTTTTGACACAAAGAGACTGTGGAGAAAACCAAAAATGTCCAATGTGTGGTATTCCTTACCATGTGAGTGATGTATATATTAATAAATTGGTATCAAAAGGATATAAGGTTGCTATATGTGAACAACTTGAAGATCCAAAATTGGTAAAAGGTTTAGTTAAAAGAGGAATCATTAAAATCTATACTCCTGCTACAGTAATAGAAAATGAAAATTCTGACACTGGAAATTTTAATTACTTGATGAGTATTTCAAGAAAATCAAATGAAGTAGCTATTTCATATATAGATATTTCAACAGGTAATATTTCGTATACTAATACTACATCTGATGATATTTATAAAATAATCGAAAACGAGATTTCAAAAATTACTCCAAAAGAAATAATATTTAATGATCATGAGTTTTCTGTTAAATCATTAGAAACAATAGCAACTAAGTTTTCTATTGTATTAACAACTGTTAATAATAGCACTAATGCTTTAGATTTCATTAATAGCAAGATAAAATACGATAATAGCAACAGTGAAACAACTAATATTTGTGTTGCGAATTTATTAAAATATGTATTCAGATATCAAGAGGATTTAGTTCATATCAATAGCTCTAATAAATATTATATTAATGAGTTTATGGAAATTGATTCTAATAGCGTTATTAATCTAGAAATTCAAAAAAACTTATATACAAATTCTAAAAATGGTAGTTTGTTCGGAGTATTGAATCATACAAAAACTTCTATGGGATCTAGACTATTGCATAGTTATCTAGAAAGACCATTGATGGATAAAGAAGAAATTCTAACTAGACAAAATAGAGTTGAAGAAATTTTTAAAGATTATGAGTTATTAGTTAATTTAGAAGATTGTCTTGATGGTATATACGATTTGGATAGGCTGATAGCGAAATTATCATATAAAAGTGCCAATGCCAAGGATTTAATTGCTCTAAAGGTTTCTATTGAAAAGATTCCTTATTTAAAAAATCTTTTACATTGCAATAAGAAAAACATGCAATTATTAGGAGAAAAATTAGATGATTTACGAGATATATACGATTTAATTGATAAATCAATAGTTGATGATCCTCCAATAACTTTGACAGAAGGAAACTTAATAAAATCTAATTTTTCTACTGAATTGGATCAGTTGAGATATAACAGGGTGAATGGAAAAAATGAATTAGTAGAATACGAAATGTCTGAAAAAGATAGATTAGGAATTAAAAACTTAAAAATTGTATTTAATAAAAAACTTGGTTACTTCATAGATGTAACCAAATCTAACTTAAATAAAGTTGGAGATGATTATGAAAAAAGACAAACATTAACTAATTCATCAAGATTTAAGACTAAACAATTAGAAGCTATAGAATCAAAAATATTAGATTCTGAGGATGAAATCTTTGAACTTGAATATAAGATATTTGAGGATATTAGAAAAATGATTCTAGAGAATTTGTCTAGAATAAAAAAATCAGCTGATCTGATTGCAATCATTGATGTGTCAAATTCACTTGCTAAATGTGCTTATTTGAATAATTATATTAAGCCTGATATCAACACTTATGGATTAATTGATGTACTAGAATCCAGGCATCCTATAGTGGAGTTAAGTGTGGGTCAATCAGTATTTATAACAAATGATATTTTAATAGGATCAGGGAAAAATGATATACAGTTAATTACTGGACCTAATATGAGTGGTAAATCTACGTATCTTAGACAAGTAGCCCTAATTTGCATATTGAACCAAATTGGTTCATTCGTACCAGCTACTAAGGCAAATATTTCGATTGTGGATAAGATTTTCACAAGAATTGGATCAAGTGATAATTTATTTAAAGGTGAATCTACTTTCATGGTAGAAATGAAAGAAATGAGCAACATTATCAAGTATGCTACTTCAAATAGTTTGTTAGTTCTAGATGAAATAGGTCGAGGTACATCGACATTTGATGGACTAAGTCTTGCGTGGGCTATAGTTGAATATATTTCAAAGAATATAAAAGCAAAAACTTTGTTTGCAACTCATTATCATGAACTTACAGAATTAGAAAAAAAGTTGGATAATCTCATCAATATGAAAGTCGATATAAAAGAAACTAATGACTCTATTATATTTTTAAGAAAAATTACTAGAGGTTCAACTGATAAAAGCTATGGTATTGAAGTTGCTGAATTAGCTGGAATGCCAAAGACTCTTATAAAACGTGCTAAATCAATTTTAAAAGAAATTGACAAGGAAGATACTAAAATTGATTTGCCAATTGCAGATTTTACAGTTAATAACTATGATGACGATGAAAAAAATATTAATGAATTGGAAAATTTCAAGGATGAAATTAAAAATATTAATATAAATGAGATTACTCCTCTTCAGTCCCTACAACTGTTGAATGAGCTTGTTATTAAGGCTTCGAAATTAGGTGATAAAGATGATTAAGTTATTGTCAGAAGATACAATTCAAAAAATCGCAGCAGGTGAAGTTATTGAAAGACCTGTTTCAGTTATAAAAGAGTTGGTTGAAAACTCTATAGATGCTAGAAGTGATACTATTGTTGTAGAAATTAAAAATGGTGGGAAAGATTTTATATCTGTTAGCGATAATGGTTCTGGAATTGAAAAAAATGAAATAGAATTAGCGTTTAAAAGACACTCAACTAGTAAGCTTGAAAAATTTGATGATTTGTATGATATAAGGACATTAGGTTTTAGAGGAGAAGCGTTAGCTAGTATTCTTGCTGTGAGTAAACTTTCTGTCAGTACGAGAACAAAATCAGAAAAAATAGGGAAGAAAGTTGAGTTTAGAAATTCAAAGGTTATTAGTGAATCTGATGTTGCAATGAATGTAGGAACTAAAATAGTAATCAAGGATCTATTTTACAATGTGCCTGTAAGAAAAAAATTTATGAAGTCAGACCAGACAGAAGCAAATCTAATAACAACTACAATGTACAAATTTGCTATTTGTAATACAGAAGTTTCAATTAAATACATTAAGGATAACAAAACTCTGTTTGAGACTAAAAAGAATTCTTCAATTAGGGAGAATATTATTAACTTATTTGGTACTTCGATGTCAAATAATTTAATTGATATAGATATAAATTCACGAGATTACAAAATCCATGGCTATATTTCAAATAATAATTTGTATAGAGCTAATAGACAAATGCAATATATATTTCTAAATGGAAGATTTGTTAAATCTGAAGACATAAGAAATACCGTAGAATCTAATTATAAATCTGTAATACCTAATGGGAGATTTCCATTATTTTGGTTGTTTTTTGAAATAAATCCAAAGCTTGTAGATGTTAATGTTCATCCAAATAAACAAAAAGTTAAAATTTCTATTTTAGATGAAATATTGGAAGAACTTAATAAAAAAGTTAGATTTTTATTAGAAAATAATTCACGAATTGCAAATATTAGCCAGTCAATTCCTGATAATGACAAGTACAAAGATTTAAGAAAAAATTATTTTGAATCTGATTTTAGCACAACAAACTATAAGAACGATAAGGTGTCAGAACCTACTTATTCTTATAATCTTTTCAATGATAATTCAAAATTAAGTAATTTGAGAAATATAAAATACAAAGATGAGTCAGAAGATATTATAATAAAGCCAAAAACTACCGAAGAATTTTTTGGTGGTAACAAGATAGTAAATCAAAATAATTTATTTAATAACGATAGTGAACAAATTAAAGTTGAATCTTCTTTAAAAAAATATGAAAAATTTGATATCTTAACAGTTTTATTCAAAACTTATATTTTGGCTAAGGATAATTTCGACAGTAAAATTTATTTATTCGATCAACATGCATGTCATGAGAGAATTAATTATGAGAAATTAACAAAACAAATGCAAGATAACGAAGTGGTATCTCAAAATTTAGCTTTTCCAATTAATATATCTTTAACTGATGAATTAATGGAAATATATGCAAATAACAATAATATATTTGAAGAATTGGGATATGAAAGTGATGTTTTTTCAGATGATTCCGTTGTTATTCGTGCTGTTCCTTATTTATTTGGAAATTCAAATGCTAAGCTTTTATTTACTGATATTTTGGATACTATTGCTAAGAATTCAAATGATCCTTTTGACGTAATAGAGTCTAAAGTAATAAAGAGATCTTGTAAAATGAGCGTAAAAGCAGGCGATACGTTAAGTAACTTTGAAATAATTAAACTTTTAGAAGATTTATTTAAATGTGAATATCCATTAACTTGTCCTCATGGAAGGCCAACTTTTATTGAAATGAATGAAAAAGATTTAGAAAAAATGTTTATGAGGATAAAATGAAAAAAAAATGTATTGTAATCGTCGGACCTACTGGAGTAGGGAAAACTAGGTTAAGTATTTTTTTAGCAAAAAGATTAAACAGTCAGATTATTTCTGCAGATTCTATGCAAATCTATAAGTATATGGATATTGGTACTGCAAAAGTCGAAACAAAATATCAGAAAGAAATAAAACATCATTTGATAGATATAGTTGAACCAGATGAGAATTTTAATGTAGAGCAATTTCAAAGCCTTTGCATAGAAAAAATTGAAGAAATTTCATCTAAAAACAAAATTCCAATTATTGTTGGAGGAACAGGATTATATATCAATTCTATAACATATAAATTAGAGTTTAACACTGTTAAGTCTGATGAAAAATTAAGATATGAATTGGAAGATATTGCAGAATCACAAGGTAATCAAAAACTTCACGAAATCTTAGAAGATATAGACACTGAGTCGGCAAATAAAATTCATATGAACAATGTCAGACGTGTTATTAGAGCAATTGAAGTTTATAAGCTTACTGGTCATAAATTTAGTGAAATAAACAATAAATTTGATCACTATAATGGTGATTATGATTTTTATATAATTGGGTTAAATGATGACAGACATATCCTTTATGAAAGGATTAATCAAAGAGTGGATGAGATGATCGATGAAGGCTTTATGGCCGAATGTAAGTACATTTATGAAATGACAGATGAAAATTCCCAATCAATACAAGCTATAGGTTACAGAGAAGCTTTCATGTATTTGAATAATGAGATCTCTTTTAAAGATATGGTTAGTTTAATGAAAAAAAATAGCAGAAAATATGCCAAGAGACAATTAACTTGGTTCAGACAAGATGAAAGAATTCATTGGATGAATTTGAAAGATTTTAAAAAATTTGAAGATATTGAAAAAATTTGTTTGGAAAATGTGAAAGAATGGTTATATGATAAAAGATAAAATAAAAGAATGGTATGATGTAGATGATTATAGCTACGATACAGTAATAAAAAGTAATAATCAACTATCAGATAAATTTAAAGAATTGGAGAATTTGGAGTTTGTTAATCAACTTAAGGTTTTGAAAGCTTTCCAAGATAATAAGTTACAAGCTACAGATTTTGCATCAACAACTGGATACGGATATGGAGACGTTGGAAGAGATAAATGTGAAGCGATTTTTAGGGATATTTTTAAGGCAGAAGACTGTCTTGTTAGACCTTCAATTGCTTCTGGAACCCACGCTTTAAGCTTATTGATGAAGGGCGTGTTATTACCTGGGGATAAGTTATTATATATTACGGGTTTGCCTTACGATACATTACAAGAAGTGATAGGCATTGAAGGTAATTCACCATGTAATTTAAAAGAGTATGGTATTGACTTTGACTATGTTGATTTGGTAGATAATAATATAGATTTAGAATCTGTAGAATCTAAAATAGACTCTTCGGTAAAAATGATAGCTATTCAAAGGTCAACAGGATATAGCTTGAGAAATGCTATAAATATTGAACAAATTGGACAAGCCGCTAAATTTATCAAAGAAAAATTTCCTGAAATTATCATCATGGTTGACAACTGTTACGGAGAGTTCACTGAATACAAAGAACCTATTGAAGTTGGGTGTGATGTTATTGCTGGATCTTTGATAAAAAATCCAGGTGGTGGAATAGCGCTTTCTGGTGGATATATTGCAGGTAAAAAGTCCATCATCGATAGGGTAGCGAATACATTAACAGCACCAGGAATAGGGAAGGAAGTAGGAATAACTTTTGGCACTACTAGAAATACACTGCAAGGGTTATTTATGGCTCCCAAGGTTACAATAGAAGCTATGAAATCAGCATTATTATTTTCTCATGTATTTAAAAATTTGGGATTTAAAACAATACCTGATGTGGAAGACAAAAGAAGTGATATAATTTGTGCGATTATTTTAAAAAATGAAGAAAAAGTTGTTGAATTTTGTAGATCTATTCAAGAATCATCTGTTGTAGATTCACACGTAGTTCCTTATCCTTGGGATATGCCAGGATATGATGATAAAGTTATAATGGCATCTGGAAGCTTTATTGATGGTTCTAGTATAGAGATTTCAGCTGACGGTCCATTAAGAGAGCCATATGTAGCTTATTTTCAAGGATCACTAAGTTATAATCAAGCATTACTTGCTTGTATGAAAGTTGTTAAGAATTTAAAAAATAAAAATCTATTCTAAATTAATAAAAGCCTTCCTATTGCAAAATAAGAAGGCTTTCTTGGTATTATTTAATAAATAGTTCTGTATAGGCCAATAACTTTTCCTAAAATTTCTACATCTTTTACAATAATAGGATACATCGTTGAATTAGAAGGTCTTAGTTCAATATGGTCTGAATGTCTGTAAAATCTTTTAACAGTTGCTGATTCATCCATTAATGCAACGACAATATCTCCGTTGTTTGCAGTATTTTGTTTTCGTACAATTATCTTATCACCGTTTAATATTCCATCTTCAATCATAGATTCTCCTTGGACTTTCAAAATAAATACTACACCTTGTGATGTATATTCAATAGGAAGAGGAAATGTGTCTTCTACATTTTCTATGGCCAAAATTGGCATTCCAGCTTGAACTTTTCCAACAATAGGAACATCTATAGTCTCTTTTTTTATTTCATTTTCTTGTTCTTCATAAACACTGTCTATAATTTCTAAAGCTCTATTTTTTAAAGGATCTCTTCTTAAATAACCCTTCATTTCTAATTTCAAAATATTATTATGAACAGTTGATGTAGAATTGATATTCAAACTATCACCAATTTCGCGAATAGCAGGGGGATATCCTTTGTAATCTATATATCTTTTTATAAATTTTAATATTTCTATTTGCTTAGAGGTTAAATCATCGTACATTAATATACTCCTTTTCTATTCTTTTCTTGATTATATCATATTTCTTCAAGAAATGAAACATTTGTTTCCTTTTTTAATAGAACATAAAAACTTTTGTTGACATATAAGAACATATGTTGTAGAATAAAAGCATAGAACATATGTGCAGAAAATAGTTTCTGAATGGGAGGAAATATGAAAAAATATAAAATTACAAATAAGTTCAAATTTTTTAGATTTATATCGATTTGTTTTGTAGCATTTTCTTTGATGATTTTAGTCCTAACTTCTAATCTTAGTTATGGTAATTATGAAAATCAAGAATATAACACTGAGTATTATATTGTAGAACCATCAGATTCATTATGGAAAATTTCTATAAAATTCAAACCTGATAATATGAGTACAAGACAATTTATATCTATAATAAAACAATACAATAGATTTATAGAAGGTAGCTCAATTAAAGTAGGCGAACATTTGAACATACCTTTAATAAATAAATAAGATACTGTTATACTCCTAATACTATCTAATAACAGTAATGAAGATCAAGCGCATGTCTTGATCTTTTTGTCTTTCTTACTTATTATTTTTTAAATCGTTGTTCAAGCTATTAAGTGGGTTCTTATTTACTGCATTTCTTAAACTATTATTATCTACATGTGTGTATATTTGTGTGGTGGACACTGATTCATGCCCTAAAATCTCTTGTAATACTTTTATATCGACATCACCATATTGGTACATTAAAGTAGCTGCTGTGTGGCGTAATTTATGAACACTGTATATACTAGTGTCAAATCCACCAACTTTTAAATAATGTTCTATTCTGTACTGTATTGCACGATTACTCATTCGATTTCTTTTTTTGCTGATAAATAGTGCGTCATTATCGATTTCTGGTCTTATTTTAAGATAATTATCTAAAGCATCTAAACACATATCATTTAGATAAACAGTTCTTTCTTTGTTTCCTTTACCGATAACTCTCAATGTATTTGTTTTTATATGATCGATGTTTATGCTACTAAGCTCTGATAGTCTCATGCCACAGTTTAAAAATAATACTGTAATACAGTAATCACGAGCTTTTATTTCTTCATCTTTTTCACGTTGTATAACTTTAAGTAAATTTAGTGATTCATCTAGAGTAAGATATACTGGTTGTCTAATATTTTTTTTTGGCGAATCTAAGAGTTCTGCAGGGTTTATTATATCAAGTTTTCTAATATTGATAAGATACTTATAAAATGTTCTGATACTAGAAGTTTTACGACTGCGTGTAGATGAACCATTGGATCTATTATGATCTAAAAATCCCATAAAAGAATGCAAATCAATAACATCAATATTTTTGAAAAAATTCAAATCTACATCAGAAGAATCAATCTTAACAATATCATCAAATGATTTTAATTTTATATTTTGCTTACGCGCTATAATGTATTTAATCATTAAATTGATATCGTAAGCATATTCTTTAACTGTGTTTGACGAACGTCCTTTAATAGTTTCTAAGTAGTCTAAAAAGTCCATAAGTATCATAGGATAGCTATTCATAGTTCATAGTACCTCCAAAATCTATAACATTAATGTCACAAAATTATTATTTTGTGACATTGTAATTTTATCAAAAACCTCCTCTATTGTCAAAAAAATATAGCAATTAAAATTTGCTATATTTTTTGATCTACTATAAAATTTTTTAAGTTTTCTAATCCTTGTTTAATGTCTTCAATACTTGTTGCATAGCTCATTCTAATATATTTGTCGTCTCCAAAAACAATACCTGGTACGAATGCAACGTTATATTTGGAAAGCAATTTATTACATAATTCTAAAGAATTATTAATTGTACTATTATAAAATTGATCTATTTTAATGAATATATAGAAGGCTCCTGCTGGATAAATATATTCTATGTCAAATTCATCTAGTTTGGATACTATATAGTCTCTTCTGGACTTAAATTCACCAATCATTTGCTCTACTTCATTAGATTCGTCTTTTAACGCTGTTAAACCGGCTATTTGGCTCAATGTATTAGCATTGGATGTAATATGTCCTTGAAGTATTTTTATGAGCTTAGAGACCTCCTTAGTGCTACAAGAATAACCCAACCTGAATCCAGTCATTGCATAAGCCTTTGAAAAACCATTAATTGTTATTGTTATCTCATTAATTTCATCAGATAATGAGCCTATACTTATAAATTCTTTATCATATGATAATCTTTCGTAAATTTCATCAGATATAATATATACATTATTTTCGACTGCCCAATTACCAATACTAAGTAATTCTTCTTCTGAATAGATAACTCCTGTAGGATTAGAAGGATTATTTAATATAAGACATTTAGTGTTTGAGTTTTTATATTGGTTTAATATATCGACATCGACTTTGAAGTTTTTGTTATATGGTAAAATGACAGGCTTACAATCTGTTAATTTACACATTTCAGGATAACTTAACCAATATGGAGATGGTATAAGAACTTCATCATTAGGATTTGTTAATGCAAATAAGCTATTAACTATTGCTTGTTTAGCACCAGTGGATACAACTATAGAATCTTTATCGCATTTTATATGATTACATTTGTTAAGTTTTAAACTTATTTCTTCTCGTAAATCAGGTATTCCGCTAGTATCAGTATATCTAACAATTCCGTTATCCAAGTACTCTAAAGTTTTATCAATTATATATCTTGGAGTCTTGAAGTCTGGTTCTCCAACTGTAAAGTTATAGACTTTTATTCCTTCTTTTTTTAATTTATTAATTTTAGCACTCAACTCAAGTGTTAAAGATGGATTTATACTGTTAATTTTATTTGATAACATAATTGCTCCTTAATTCGTGTAGTTTTTTTATAGATTTAAGTGTTGTATAATTTAATGCAAAATTTCCCATTAAATAGTTACCATCAAACTGCTTTCCATGACAGTCGCTTCCTGCTGTATATATTAGTTTGTTTTTTATCGCTATATTTAGATATTTTTTGATATCAGTAAATGAATGCTTTGAATTAATTACTTCAATTCCATCAATACCCATTTCTATGATATCATCTACAATATTATCATCATTCAATGTTATAGGATGTGCTAAAACACATACTCCATCAGCTGATTTTATAGAATCAATAATGTTTTGTAGTGATGTGAAGTTTTTTGCGACATAACATTTACCTTTTGGAGATAAATATTCGTTAAAAACTTCGTTTTTATTTTTGCATATTTTAATATCTACTAAATATTGAGCTAAATTACTTCTAGAAAAAACTTTATCCTTACTATAATTTAGGACTTTTTCTTTGTCAATTTTGATTCCAAATTTAGCAAAATTTTTCTCAAAAATATCAATTCTATTTGCTCTATCATGTATGGCTAATTCAGAAATTTTTCGTAAGTTTTCATTGGAACTATCTACATAGTACCCAAGAATATGTACTTCTTTGTTTTTGTAAGTTATACCAAATTCTACAGCTTTAATGATGTTAGTATTACAAAGTCCTGGATCAGCAGACATTAAAATATCATGATCAGTAATTGCAATTTCATCTATATGATTTTTATTTGCAGTTTTTTGAATTTCTTCAATACTTAATCTTCCATCACTTTCTGTAGAATGTACGTGCATATCAATCATTTTTAAATCCTTTTAAAGTTTTTCATATTAGAAGAAGGTCAACAAATGTTGACCTTCTAAGTTAATTCTTATTTTGCGTAATCAGATACCCTATTTTCTCTTATGACATTTACTTTAATTTGTCCAGGATATTCTAATTCACTTTCAATTTTATGAGCTACATCTTTTGCTAATATAACCATAGCGCTTTCATCAATAACTTCTGGTTTAACCATAATTCTGATTTCTCTACCGGCTTGTATAGCATAAGAACTTTCAATACCATCAAATGAATTAGCTATTTGTTCTAGATTTTCTAATCTTTGGATATAGTTTTCCATAGATTCACGTCTAGCTCCAGGTCTTGCTGCTGATATTGCATCAGCAGATTGAACTAATATAGATTCGATACATGTCGGTTCAACATCTCCATGATGAGCCTCAATACAATTGATAACATCTTTAGGCTCTTTGAATCTTTTAGCGGCGTTAACGCCTAGTTCAACGTGTGGTCCTTCGATTTCGTGGTCAATTGCTTTTCCTAAATCGTGAAGTAATCCACCTCTTTTAGCTAATTTCACATTTACTCCTAATTCACTTGCAAGCATTCCAGCAATATTAGATACCTCAATAGAATGTTTAAGAACATTTTGTCCATAACTTGTTCTGTAATGTAGTTTACCAAGAATTTTAATCAATTCTGGATGTAAACCATGTACATTAGTTTCATCACAAGCTTCTTCGCCTTTTTCTCTTATAGTATTATCTACTTCTTTCTTGGCTTTTTCAACCATTTCTTCAATTCTAGTAGGATGAATTCTTCCATCAACTATAAGTTTTTCCAAAGCAATTCTTGCAATTTCACGTCTTACAGGATCAAAAGCTGATAATACAACAGCTTCTGGAGTATCATCAATTATTAAATCTACACCTGTTAAAGTTTCAAATGCTCTTATGTTTCTACCTTCACGACCAATGATTCTACCTTTCATATCATCATTAGGTAAATTAACAACAGACACAGTAGATTCCGCTACTTGATCTGCAGCATATCTTTGAATTGATGTACTAATGATTTCTCTTGCAAATTTTTCAGATTCTTCCTTAGTTTTGGATTCGATTTCTTTAATAATAGCAGCTTGCTCACGTATTGTTTCAGATTTAACTCTATCAAGAACAATGTTCTTGGCTTCATCACTTGTTAATCCTGCAACTTTTTCTAATTCTAATTCCTTTTCATCTATTATAGATTGAATTTTTTGTTGCATATCATCAGCTTTTTTTAATTCTGAATCTAGCTTTTTATGTTTCTTTTCTAATGATGCATTTTTTCGTTCTAAATTTTCTTCTTTAGAATTAAGTCTATCTTCTTGACGACTGATTTCTTTCAATCGAGATTTGTTTTCACGATCTAAATCACTTTTCATCTTAAAGATTTCATCTTTTGCTTCTACTAATAGTTCTTTTTTCTTAGTTTCAGCATCTTTGTTTGCATCTTCAATTATTTTAACAGCATAATCTTCAGCGCTTCTGATTTTTTTCTCAGCCATGCTTTTTCTCAAAAAGAAACCTATTACAATACCTAATATTGCAGCAAGAATACCAATTATTAAAGATGTCGCGGTGCTCATAAATACACCCCCTTTATTCAATTTTCAATATTCATTAAATAAATCTTTTGGATAAATTTACTCTTTTAGTGTAGTACAAATACCGTTGATTGTCAATATTTAGATATATAATAGAAAATTATATAACATCTATTTCAGATGTATTATTTCTATTTGTAATTCTATAGTTAATATCCCCAATAGCAGATAAGTGAGCGTTATGGGAAATCATTATAATTTGTTTATTGTATTCTTCACTAATTTCATTGATAAAATTTGCTACATTGTGTATATAGTCTTCACTAACATGTTTACAAGGTTCATCAAGTACAATAATATTGGCAAGATTATTTTCATATAGCATGATAAAAGATATTCTTAGAGCCAAAGAAACTATGTCTACTACTCCCCCACCTCTAGCATCTACAATATCGTAGGTAAAAGTTTTAATCTCACCATCAATATCCAAGTCCTCTTCTATAAAAAACTTGGCAGAAGGATTGTTATTTTTAATTTTTATTTCGATTTTAAAATTCATTTCTTTTTCAAAGATATAACTTAAACATCTACTTACAAGGTTTTCTATTTGAATTTTAGCTTGTTCTCTTGAATATTCTGAAGTCTTGTCATAGAGCATTTTGATGATTTCAAGTTTTTCTATTTGCTTTTCAAGATCATCAACGCTTTTTTTAGTAGCTAATATTTCTTTTTCTATTGATTTTTTTACAGCCAATTCACTTTGATACTTAATTTCCATAGAAGTGATTTTGGATTGAATTTGAGCTAAATCAATTTTTTGCATCAGGAAGAAGCTCCTCAGCTTTTTGTAAATCTTGTTCAATTTGATTTTGAAGTTTAGTAATTTCTGATTCCAAATTTTCAGGATCTATATTTAATTCTTTCAACTGATTAAGTATATCTTCTTTTTGCTTCTCTAAAGTCTCTAATGCAATTTCGGCTCTATTTTTTTCTTCTTTAGCTTTATCAAGTCTTTCTTTTATGTTATTAAAACGTTCATTAGTATTCATTATTTTCTTAACTCCTTTACTATTTGAGTAACATGCTCTTCATCTATTTCACTTAGACAAAATGGACATATTTTTTCTTTGTAGAGATTTTCTTTGTATTCTTGTATCAGCTCACCTATTACAATATTACATTTTGATATTACTTTAGTATTCTGTTGATAAATGTTTTCTTTATCGTCTAATGTAGCTTTTATTATTTTAAGTTTGGCTAATAATTCGGAAGTTTTATAAAGATTGAATAATATATTTTGTAAAGTTTTAATTGACTTCAATTTATTTAATTTATCATTTTGTTCTAAAATCATATGATTAACGTTTTGATAAGAAATGCTAAGTTTATATAGCTGTATATATTTTTCTTTGTTTTTATAAATTCTATTTGTTAATTCTGAAACTTTAGATGTATTAATATTTTTTAATACCTTAATATTATTACTTATCGCTTGGTTTGTTTTATAATAATTTTCATTTAAATTAGATAACTGATTTAAAATTTGGATATCATTTTGAGTATTTAATAGAATATTATAAGACTTAGGCACTTGTTTAAATTTCTCTAATATAGTTTTATAGTTGTTGTAACTATTATTTACGTAAGTTAATCTATCATATAATGGTTTCAAAAACATCAATAAAGTAAGATTTTTATCGAGGATATCAATAATTTCTGATATCAAATCCGTATATCTTAAATTATTCAAATTTACATTATTGAATTCAATTTCTTTTATTACTTGCTGATAATACTCATATATTTGATTAAGTTTTAAAAAGGATGAAATATTATTTTGTGTATGCTGTAAAGTTTTTAAACAAATATCTAGTCCCTGGTAGTTATCTAAGTATTTATAACCATTATTAATCCTGCCATTTAATTCAGTAAGCTTTTTGGATAATGTTTTCAATATATATAGTTTTTCTGAATTTTTAGATAAATTATTGTATAAAGCTTTTAGATTGTCAATTTTTATTTTTTCTTCATTTAAATAGTCATATTTATTTAGAGATTCTTCTTTTTCGTTGATAAAACTTTTTTTAAAGTTTAATTCTCCTTTAGTACTTTTTATTTCTCTCAATACATTTCTGGATGCATTATCCAGTATGTCAATATTTACTAGTTTCCCAATAGCATTTGCTTTTGTAGAATCTGTTTCTGACAGCAAAAATGAATTTTCTAATTGTGAAGCGATTAAAATATTGTATTTTTCATTCAGGAGATTAACTTTTTTAAAAAGAAAATCATCTTGAATTTCTGATGGTATTTCTCTACCGAAATTTTCATATTTCTTTATCTCTTCATTATCAGGATTATTTTTAATGTAGTAATAATTAGTATTACCTTTTCTACCTCTTAAAATAAAATTACCGTTGTTAAATACAATTTTGACTTCAACATTATTATATCCATTTCTTATTAATAAATCAGTTGTGTAATCATTGAATAAGACCCAAGATAGAGCTCTAATCAAGGCAGTTTTTCCACTATCAGAAGCACCAGTAATTAAGTTTACTTTTTCTGAAAGCTCAAAATGACCTTGTTCGTATGACTGAAAATTAGTTAAATATATATCGGTAATATACATTATTCTATTCTCCTTATGGCTTCATCAATAATTTCTTCATCTATTTTCATTTCTCTTCCTATGGATTTTAAGTTGTTATTGATGTCTATAATCGGATTGCTTGATAACTTTGAAAGTCTTTCTTTTATATCTAGTAGGCTTTTGTTTTTAATAGAATATGGGTTTAATTTATCATTAGAAAAAATTTCACTACTATTTTTAGCACTTTTTAGAAAAATTTCTTCAATTTTGATATCATCTTTTGTAAGTTCGATTATCAAGACCTTAGGCATTCTTTTTCTTTCTGATTCAGTATTAGTCATTCTAGCAATACTTCCTGGATTTGCAAAAAACTTTTCATTGACCTTTACAGTTTTAAATCCAGTATGATAGTGACCACTTAACACAATATCACAATCAGTATCCATAATTTGATCGATTAAAGTATACTCAATTTGTTCAATAAATTTCTTATACAATAAAAAACTGTGTATCATTAGTATATGATAGTCTATATTATCTAATCTTTTCGGATAATAATGGAATTTATCAGATGAATCAATATCATGAGTATATGGTTGGCCAGAGATTTGAACTCTCAAACCATCTTTTTCAATTATCTTAGGCTTATCTTCTTCAATTAGTTCCAATACATCTAATGAATTGTATAGTCCCATCATAGCTCTATCTATAGAGTTTGGATTATAACCATATATATCATGATTTCCACTTATTATATGAATTTTCTTCGGAAAAGTTTGAAATAATTTACCAAATTTAGACGCTGTTTTTATTCCAACATCTGCTTTATCAAACAAATCTCCACCGTGAAGTATCATGTCAACATTTTCTTCTATTGATATTTCCCTTATTTCTTCAATTTTTTTATATATAGAATCTTCGTAATCGTCAATTCTAGATCTAGGATTTCTAGATTTTATATGTGTATCTGTAAAAAATAATATCTTCATAATAGAAATAATGGGCAAGTAATACTTGCCCTAGTCTAATTCATCCTCACTTATTTCGTTATTCGATTCGTCTTTTATATTATCGTTATTTTCTGTTTTGATAGCCTCTGAATCCTCTTTTGATCTTAATCCATAAAATTCATAAGTTTTATCGATAATTTCTTCTAGTATTTTTGGATTTTCTTCTAAAAATACTTTAGAGTTTTCTCGACCTTGTCCTAATTTTTCATCTTCATAACTGTACCAAGCACCTGCTTTTTTTACAACTTTGCAGTCAGTGGCTAAGTCTAATATTGTACCTATTTTAGAAATACCTTCTCCGTACATAATGTCGAATTCTACTTGTTTAAATGGAGGTGCTACTTTGTTTTTGACGATTTTAACTTTAGTACGATTTCCAACAATATCGTCACCTTTTCTAATAGCTTCTCCTCTTCTAATTTCAATTCTAACTGAAGAATAGAATTTTAAAGCTCTACCACCCGTTGTAACTTCTGGATTACCAAACATTATTCCAACTTTTTCTCTAAGTTGGTTAATGAAAATAACTGTACAATTGCTCTTGGAAATAACACCTGTTAATTTACGTAAAGCTTGAGACATTAGTCTTGCTTGTAGACCAACATGGCTATCTCCCATATTTCCTTCTATTTCAGCTCTTGGAACTAGTGCTGCAACAGAGTCAATGATAATAATATCTACAGCAGAACTTCTTACAAGAGAATCACATATTCCTAAAGCTTGTTCACCTGTATCTGGTTGTGAAATGATAAGATTGTCTGTATCTACACCTAAGTTTTTAGCATAAATTGCGTCTAATGCGTGTTCAGCATCGATAAAAGCTGCAGTACCACCCATCTTTTGTGCTTCAGCAACTACATGGAGTGCCAAAGTTGTTTTACCAGAAGATTCAGGTCCATAAATCTCAATAACTCTACCTCTTGGTAAGCCACCTATTCCTAAAGCAACATCCAAATTTATAGCTCCAGTAGGAATAGCTTCGATATCTTTTTGAACATGATCTCCGAGTTTCATTATAGAGCCTTTTCCAAATTGTTTTTCAATGCTTGCAAAAGCTTCTCTTAAAGCTTGATCTTTTTCAGATCCATTAGCAAAATCCATGACTACCTCCTAAAAATTAAACAGAACATAAGTTCTTGTGTTTATTATACCACAAACCAAAAAATAATTATATATTTTTTAAATCTAATACATTAACATTCTTAAAAATATAATCACATAAGCTGATTACAGTTAATACAATCGATATATAATATAGGTATATATCTAAAGCAAATCCCAATTTATCCCCAGTATTAATCAAAATTAAAACAATAGCGATAAATTGTGTCATAGTTTTTGATTTTCCCCAATAACTTGCTGCTAATGTAACTCCATTAGATGCAGCTAATATTCTAAAACCGCTAATAGTAAGTTCTCTTAATACAACTATAACCACGCTCCATGCAGGAACTTTTCCTAGTTGTACTAGGACAATTAATGCACTGCAACTCAACATTTTGTCTGCTAATGGATCCATAAACTTTCCAAATGTAGTAACTAAATTTTTCCTTCTAGCGAGTTGACCATCAATAAAATCTGTTATTGCAGAGATTATAAATATTAACGCAGGTATATAATTGTCTGTTTTGAATATCAGTAATGATGCTACAAAAAATGGTATTAAAATTACTCTTAATGTTGTGAACTTATTTGCAATATTCATATCAATCACGTCTTTCTAAATAATCTTTAGGTATTAAAATTTTTCTAGGCTTGCTTCCCTCACTAGGACCAACAATACCTTTTTCTTCCATTTGATCTATAATTCTTCCAGCCCTAGCATATCCTATTTTTAATTTTCTTTGTAATAGCGAAATAGATGCAGAATCTTCATTCAAAATAATTTCAACAGCATCTGTAAATAAAATATCTGTATCATCATCTTCAAGATCAATACTGTCTGATTTATCTATATCTTCTATGATTTCTTCTTTATAATTAGTTTCATTTTTATTAATTAAAAATTTAACTACATTATCGACTTCTTCATCAGAAATAAAAGCACCTTGAATTCTACTAGGTTTTGCCATTGATGATGGGAAAAATAACATATCGCCTCTTCCTATAAGCTTTTCTGCACCAGATTGATCTAGAATAGTTCTAGAATCGATTTGGCTACTAACAGCAAAAGAAATTCTAGACGGTACATTTGCTTTTATTGTACCAGTAATTACATCTACTGTTGGTCTTTGAGTTGCAATAATTAGATGGATACCACATGCTCTTGCCATTTGAGCTAGTCTGCAAATAGCGTCTTCAACATCATTTGCTGAGACCATCATCAAATCACTTAACTCATCTATAATAATAACAATATATGGTAGTTTTTCAAGTTCATCGTTTTTATTTTTCTTATTATAAGCTTTGATATCTCGAACGTGATTTTCTGAAAATATTTGGTATCTTCTTTCCATTTCCCTTACAGCCCAGTTCAAAGCAGCACTTGCCTTTTTTGGATCTGTAACAACCGGTATAGCAAGATGTGGAATATTATTGTATATACTCAATTCGACAACTTTCGGATCAATCAATATAAGTTTTACATCATTTGGATTTGACTTATACAAAATACTCATTATTATTGTATTTATGCAAACAGATTTACCACTACCAGTAGCTCCTGCTATAAGTAGATGTGGCATCTTATCAACGGAAGTTACAATACATTTCCCAGAAATATCTTTTCCTAAAGCTATTGGCATCAACGATTTTTCTTTAACAAAATTATCAGACATTAAAATCTCTTTTAACATTACAGAATTTTTAACATCATTTTCTACTTCAATTCCAACTACTGATTTACCGGGAATAGGAGCTTGTATTCTAATTCCACTAGTAGCTAAAGAAAGTGATAGGTCATCTGCTAGATTGACTATTCTTGAGACTTTCACCCCTGCCTTAGGCTCTAATTCATAGCAAGTAACCGTAGGACCTCTATCGATTTGAACAACAGTAGCATCTATTGAAAAGTTTTTTAAAGTTTCTTCAATCATTTTTGCTTTCTGTAATACAGAATCATCATTATCTTCCGCATATTCAGCATTTTTCAAAAGTTCTAATGGTGGAAAAGTATAATTACTTTGTCCAGAAAATTCACCAAAATCTATAACAGATAGCTGTTCTCCAGATTCTTTTTCATTAGACTTATAATCGTTGAGTTTTGGCTTTGGAGGTTCAAAATCTTTTGATTTCTTCAAATCAGATTTTTCTTTAAGTGAATTTTTAGAAATTCTTTCTTTTGTAGATTTATTTTGCTTAATCTCACGCGATTTTTCGATGTTTTTATTTTGTTTGTTTTGTTCAATTTTAGTTTTTATATCTACAAATGTCTTTTTAACAAAAGCGAAAAATTTTTGAAATAATTCTTTTAAAGTTAAATTCATTATTACAGATATTAAAAACAAAAAACAAAAAACAAGTGCAACATATAAACCTATGTAGCCTATAGCTATGTTTAGTATTGATGCTATAATAGCTCCAATTACTCCAATACCACTGTAGTCATTGGCTAAATTTAAATTCAAATCAATCCTTTGATTAATATTAAGATTTGGATAGTTTGATATATTAATTAAACTCATTACGAAAATTGAAGAAACAGCCAATATATAAGTAATTTTTCTTAGTTTATTTCCATGGTTTATATCAGATATCGTCGATATAGTATACAGTATACCTAATGATATAAAAAAGTATGAAAAGATGCCAAAAGTATTAAAGTATATATTTTTTACAATAATTCCCAAAACACCAACTCTACTACTAGCCATAAAAATAAGTGAAATAATTAACACTAATATAATTATTAATTTTGTCGAAGAGTTAGCATTTTTTTTGCTATTAGATTTTGATTGAGTTTTGTTTCGTGATTTAGTATTTCTAGCCATAATTAGTAGCCTGTATGGCCAAATCCGCCATCATTTCTATCTGTTTCATCTAGTACTTCAACTTCCTCAAATTGAATATTTTCGTATTTTTGAAGTATCATTTGACAAATTCTATCCCCAGATGAAATTGTATATTCTTCATTCGACAAATTGACTACAGGAATTTTTAATTCTCCTCTGTAATCACTGTCTATAGTACCAACACAATTTATCAGAGTTATTCCATGTTTAATACTCAAACCACTTCTTGGTCTGATTTGAACCTCATAACCTTCTGGAATTGCAATATATATTCCAGTAGGTACAAGAGTTCTTTCAAGTGGTTTTAAAGTTATATCATTTTCAGTATAAGCTCTCAAATCCATACCACTAGACCCAATTGTTGAATATTTTGGTAGAGGGTTATTAGATTTATTAATTATTTTAACTTTCATAATGTCCCCTTTCAAAAATATAGTTGAGTAATAAAATTACTCAACTATTAATTATTTATCTTCTGTATTTTGATCTTCAGATTTTTTATCAAAATTCTTTTTTTCTTTTCTTTCTGGTTTTGGTAAAAGAGCTTTTCTGGATAATGTCATCTTACCTTGGTCATCTATATCCATAAGTTTTACCATAATTTCATCGTTTTCTTTTAAAACATCTTCAACTTTATTAGTTCTTTCATGTGCTATATTAGATATGTGAAGAAGGCCTTCTTTTCCAGGTAATATTTCAACAAAAGCACCAAAATTCATAATCTTAGTAACTCTTCCTAAATATTTTTCACCGATTTCTGGTTCTCTAACTATTTCTTTAATCATATCTATAGCTCTTTGTGCACTTTCAGTGTCTTCACCAGCTACTGTAATTTTACCATCATCTTCGGTATCAATTTTCACGCCAGTCTCATCAATTATTTTGTTTATTACTTTTCCACCTGGTCCAATAACTTCTCTTACTTTTTCAGGTGCAATATTAATTACCATAATTCTAGGAGCATACTTTGAAATTTCTTTATTTGGTTCACTTATACATTCGTTCATTAATGATAATATATGAAGTCTACCAACTCTAGCTCTTTCTAAAGCTTCAGTTAATATTTCTTCAGAAATTCCAGTAATTTTTATATCCATTTGCAATGCAGTTATACCATCTTTTGTACCTGCAACTTTAAAATCCATATCTCCTAAATGATCTTCTAAACCTTGAATATCAGAGAGAATTACAACATTATCATCTTCCTTAATCAATCCCATGGCAATACCTGCAACAGGTTCTTTTATTGGAACACCTGCATTTAATAAACTAAGTGTTGAACCACAGACAGATGCTTGAGAACTAGAACCGTTAGAACTTAATACTTCAGATACTACTCTTATTGTGTATGGGAATTCTTCTTCTGATGGAATTACAGGTAATAGAGCTCTTTCAGCTAAAGCACCGTGACCAATTTCACGTCTACCTGGACTTCTTAAAGGTCTTGCGTCTCCTACAGAATAAGGTGGGAAGTTGTATTGATGCATATATCTTTTATCTTCTTGTTCAATTAATCCATCTAATACTTGTGCATCAGATGGAGTTCCTAATGTTGTAACAGATAAAACTTGAGTTTGACCCCTTTTAAACAAACCTGAACCATGTGGTCTAGGTAATATATCAACATCACAAGTTATTTCTCTAATTTGATCAAGTTTTCTATTATCAGGTCTGATATGATCTTCTAATATTAAACGTCTTACTTCTGCTTTTTCTAAATCATCGTATATAGTAGAAACTTTTGAAGCTATACTTTCATCATATTTTTCAACAAAATGATCCACTACATCTTTTTTAAGAGTACTAATGTGATCTTCTCTATCTAATTTATCTTCATTAACTGTAATTTTCTTTAAATCTTCAATACAGAATGATTTTACTTCTTCATCTAACTCTACATTTTTTTCTGGTTGAACAAATTCTTGTTTTGGTTTTCCGCATTCTTTTTGAATTGATTCGATAAATTCACAAATTTTCTTGATTTCTTCATGTGCTCTAAGAATAGCTTTTAACACTTGTTGTTCAGTAATATTATTACATCCAGCTTCAACCATCATGATAGCATCTTTAGTACCAGCGACAGTTAATTCAAGATCAGACTTATCTCTTTGCTCTTGCGTAGGATTTATAATAAATTCACCATCAATCATTCCTACAGCTACAGAACCAGTAGGTCCTAAGAAAGGAATATCCGAAATGCTCAATGCGATAGATGATCCTATCATAGCTAAAATATCGGGAGTATTATCTTGATCCACAGAAAGTGCAGTAGCTATAACTTGTACATCATTATGATATCCTTCAGGGAATAATGGTCTTAAAGGTCTATCGATTAATCTAGCAGTTAATGTAGCTTTTTCACTAGGTCTACCTTCACGCTTTATAAATCCTCCTGGAATTTTTCCTACAGAATAAAGTTTTTCTTCAAAATCGCATGTTAATGGGAAGAAATCAACCCCCTCACGTGGCTCTTTTGATCCTACAGCAGTAACTAGAAGTACAGTTTCTCCAGATTGAACTAAGCATGCTCCATTAGCTTGTTCAGCAACTTTTCCAATCGTAACTTCTATTTTTTTACCGCATAAATCATATTCATATTTTTTTATCATATTTTCTCCTTATAAATAAAAAGAGCGGAAAAACCCGCTCTTTCAATTATCTTCTAATGTTTAATCTTTTAATTAAATCACGGTATCTTTCAATGTCTTTATTGCTAAGATAGTTAAGAAGATTTCTTCTTTTACCGATCATTTTGAAAAGACCTCTTCTTGAATGGTGATCATTCTTATGAGACTTTAAATGTTCAGTTAAGTAGTTTATTCTGTAAGTCAATAAAGCTACTTGAACTTCTGGAGAACCAGTGTCTCCTTCTTTTGTTTGGTATTCTTTGATTATTTCTTCTTTGATTTCTTTGTTGTACATAATTTCCTCCATAAATTTTAATATTCACCATTACAGCGATATCGTTGAGGTTTCGAATATCAATGTAACAGTAGTACTTATTTATATTATCATATAATCTTGTAATTGTAAATCTAAATCTTGGTTTTTTGCAAAATTATAATCGCTTTTTAATTTATTGATAAGTTCAATCTCAGAATTAAATTTTACATTATCTCTTATTTTGTTTATGAATACTAATGTCAAAATTTTTCCATACAAATCACCCTTAAAGTCTAAAATATGAGTTTCAATCTTTACATCATGCTCATCGTAGGTTAGATTTTCTCCTACAGAAGTTATACCTTTGTATAGTTTGTTATCATAAATAACATTAGTATAATAAACGCCAGCTGCTGGTATAATATATTGTTTACATTCTAAATTAGCAGTAGGATAACCTAAATTTCTTCCTCTATGTTTACCATCTACGACAACTCCCTTAATACTAAATGGTCTGTAGAGCATTGAATTAGCATTCTCAACGTCTCCACTCATTAAAAATTTACGAATTGTTGTCGATCTAATAGGGACATTTTTAATAAATTGGTCATCTATAGTGTAGAGCTTATAATTAAAAACTTTTTGAAAATCTTCTAAAGTAGATACATTACCAGATGCATTAATTCCGAATTTGAAATCTTTGCCCACAACTAAATTTTTGAAATTAGTATGCTCTTTCACATAATTTAAAAACTCTTCAGGCTTAAGGGATAAAAAAGCTTTATCAAATGACTTGATTAAGCAGTAATCTACATTCATTCTTTTTAATATATTTATTTTATCATCCGTTGTTAATATGTTTTTAAACTTATCGTATTTTAAAACTTCTGAAGTATGTGACTTGAATATAATAACCCCTGATTTACCTAAGCTAACACATTTATTTATAAGTTTTTGATGTGCTAAATGTAATCCGTCAAAATTTCCTAAAGTAATAGCATCAATATTAATTTTTACGTTATCTTTGTCTAAATCAATTATTTGCATATGTCAAATACCTTATTCATTTTTAAAATATTATCTTCAATACTGCCGATTCCAATAAATTTATTTTTACAAACTACTTTGATATTATCAATGTTTTTGTGGTTGATGTTCACTTTAACACCATTCGTAATTTTTTTATATAAATTATCATCAAGTTTTATAGATTTCATTTCTGTTAAACTTTCGTAGACTGAAAATGATACATCGTTAATATTACATTTTCTAAGCGATTCTATTTTTATTGAATCTTTTATATCAAAACCACCAGAATTTACTCTGATAAGTGATTTCATGTATGCTAATCTATCTAATTTTTTGGCAATTTCTTCAATCAAAACTCTAATATACGTTCCCTTAGAACATCTAACTTTGATTATACATGAATTTTCTAGAAGATGTAATGGTTCAATATTATAAATTGTAATTTTTCTGGATTTCCTCTTAATTTCTTTGTTTTCTCTTGCGTATTCATAAAGTTTTTTTCCATTTACTTTAACCGCGGAATACATCGGAGGTACTTGTTCAATGGTTTTACCATTTAAATCATCTAAAATTTTTTTTAATTTTTCTTTATCGTATGTTTTATCAGAAAAACCTGTGACATTACCAGACAAATCAAGAGTATCTGTACTTGTACCAAAAATCATTTCAAATATATATGTTTTACCATATTCCATTAGATATTCTGTTATTTTAGTTCCTTTTCCAACGCCTAATAACAAAACTCCGGTAGCATCAGGATCTAGAGTACCAGCGTGTCCAATCTTCTTAGTTTTTAAAATTCCTTTACATATAGAAACAACATCTTGAGATGTATATCCCTTTTCCTTAAAAACATTAATTACACAATCCATATCTATCAATTTCTTCTTTTATTTTATTTGAAACTGTCTCAAAATCCCCTGTAATTCTTGTAGCAGCAGCATTCTTATGACCACCTCCACCAAGATTTTTGGCAATTAATCCTACATCAATATTTCCCTTGCTTCTGAAACTTACCTTGTACTCATTTTCAGTTTGTTGTTTAATTAATACTGATATTTTGATTTTGTCTGTATCTCTGAAAGTATTAATTACACTATCAATATCTGAAATTTCAACATTGTATTTATTTAATTGATCTGTCATTACAAAACTAAATGCAACATAATCATTATAAATTTCAGTCTTGGATAAAATTTCATTTTCTAGAAGTTGTGCTTCAAATTTTTTTGATTGATAAATTAATTCATTGATTTTCATCATGTCTGCACCATTTTCAACTAATCTAGAAGCTTTAGCTAATGTGTCTGCAGTTGTAGCAGAATATAAAAATCTTCCAGTATCAGTTGAAATTCCTGTTAAAAGTGACATGGAAATGTCTTTATCAATTGGTAGATTAATTTCATTTATTAAATCAAATACTAATTCGCAAGTTGAACTATAACCTTTTTTTACTATGTTAACGTCACCGTAAAACTCATTACTTTGATGATGGTCAATATTTATTCTGTATTTTGCTTTGTTAAATAACTCATCAATCTGACCTAATCTCTCATAATTAGCACAATCTAGACAAATTATCATATTAATATTAATATCTGTATTATCTGATAACAAATCCAAATTAGGAAGAAATTTTAAATTTTCAGGAATTTTGTCAAACTCAATAGGATATACCTTTTTCCCTAAATTTAGTAAACTTCTTGATAAAGCAGTTAATGAGCCTAAGTTATCACCATCTGGGTCTAAGTGAGAAATTAGAGCAATTGAATTTGCATCCTTCAATTGCTCTTTAAATTTCAAGATTTCATCATTAATCTTCATTATAATTTTCCTCGTGAATTGATTTTATTAGATTTTCAATATGCATACTTTTTTCACTAGTTTCATCAATTTTGAAAATCAGTTGTGGTACATGTCTTAAATCTACACTTTCACCAATTTGTTTTTTTAAGAATCCTTTTGCTTTATTCAATCCTTCAAGAGTTTGTTTTTTCTTTTCATCATCGCCTATTACCGCTATATATACTGTAGCAAAACTCAAATCATTTGTTACTTTTACGTCTGTAACAGAAACATTTAGTTTGTCAATCCTAGGATCTTTTAGTGAATTAATTATAGAACTTGAAATAACTTTTTTGATTTCTGATGAAATTCTTCTTACTCTTTTAATATTCATAATTCTCCTATCTTTGTACTTCGTTTAGTACGTATGCTTCCAGTACATCTCCTGGTTTAATGTCATTATAATTTTCTAAACCCATACCGCCCTCATAGCCTTGAGTCAATTCTTTAACATCGTCTTTATATCTCTTCAATGAAGAAATAGGACCTTCGAAAATTAATATTTCATCTCTCAACAAACGAACCACAGCATTTCTAGTTACTTTTCCTGTATTAACATATACTCCGGCAACAGTACCTACTCCTGGAACTTTGAAAGTATCTCTAACTGTAGCTCTACCTAAAACTTCTTCTTGATATTGTGGTTTTAACATACCAGTAATTGCATTTTTTACATCCTCTATAGCATCATATATAACTCTATAAGTTCTTATTTCTATAGATTCATTTTTTGCCATATCCAAAGCCACTTGAGTTGGTCTTACGTTAAAACCAATGATTATAGCACTTGATGCAGATGCTAAGTTAACATCAGATTCAGTAATACCACCGACAGCACCGTGAATTATATTAACTTTTACTTCTTCATTGCTTAATTTTATTAATGATTGTTTGATAGCGTCAATTGTACCTTTAACATCAGTTTTTATTATAATATTAAGATCTTTAGTTTCTCCGTCTGAAATTTTTCCAAATAACTCGTCTAAGTTCATGTTTGAAGAAGACTTGATTTGTTCTTCACGGTTATGGTCTTTTATTTTTTGAGCATAATTTCTAGCTTCTTTTTCATCTTTGACAGCGTATATCATATCGCCAGCTTCAGGGACTTCGTTTAAACCTAAAATCAATACTGGTGTTGAAGGACCTGCTTTTTTAACTTGCTTTCCTTGATCATTAAACATAGCTCTGATACGACCACTTGCTTGTCCACTAAATACCATATCAGAATGTTTAAGAGTACCTTTTTGCACCAAAATTGTAGCAGTTGGACCTCTTCCCTTGTCTAACTGAGCTTCAATTACAGTACCTACAGCAAGTCTATTTGGATTAGCTTTTAGTTCTTCCATTTCTGCTACCATTAAAATCATTTCAAGTAATTCATCAATACCTTCACCTGTTCTAGCTGAAACTGGAACTAAAACTGTATCTCCACCCCAGTCTTCAGGTACCAATCCATTTTCAGCTAATTCAGTTTTTACTCTTTCGATATTAGCATTTTCTTTATCTATTTTATTAACAGCGACAATTATTGGAACGCCTGCGGCTTTTGAGTGATTTATAGCTTCTACTGTTTGAGGCATTACACCATCATCTGCAGCAACTACCAATATTGAAACATCTGTTACTTGTGCTCCTCTACTTCTCATTGCTGTAAAAGCTTCGTGACCTGGTGTATCTAAAAATACTATTTTTTTGTCGTTAACTCTAATAGTATACGCACCAATATGTTGTGTAATTCCTCCGGCTTCTTTACCAGCTACTCTAGAATTTCTAATTCTGTCAAGTATGGATGTTTTACCGTGGTCAACGTGTCCCATTACAGTGATGACAGGTGGTCTTTCTTTTAAATCCTCATCCTTATCTTCAAAATCTAGGTTAAATACATCATCGTCATCAAAATCTTCTACTTCATCCTGTTCAACGATAACATTGAATTCACCAGCTACTAAACTAGCAGTATCAAAATCAATTTCTTGGTTTTGATTGGCCATTATTCCTAATTCCATTAGTTTCATTATTAATTCACTAATAGATACACTAATTTTTTCAGATAAATCTT
Organism: Finegoldia sp. P2-F-LR; assembly: GCF_052932265.1. Lineage (NCBI taxonomy): Bacteria > Bacillati > Bacillota > Tissierellia > Tissierellales > Peptoniphilaceae > Finegoldia > Finegoldia sp. P2-F-LR. Next base: position 89,594 of record NZ_JBRFJF010000001.1, read on the forward strand.
TTACTGTAATTGTAGGTTGAATAATAAATTTTTTTGGTTCTTTTGGCTCATTCTTGATGACTTCTTCTTTTTTATTTTGATTATTGTTTTGCTTATTATTTTTATTATTCTTGTTATTTTTGTTATTCTTGTTGTTTTTGTTATTTCTGTTATTCTTATTATTGTTAGAATTTTTATTTTTGTTATTTTTAAAATTCTTATTCTTTTTCTTATCGTTAGAATCATGCTTTTCATTCATTTCAGATTTGTTTTTATGTTTTATCTTATCGAAATGAGATACAGATTCATCATCATTATTTCTTGGATGTTTTGGTTTAAATCCTTTTTTAGAATTATCATCTTGTTTATTAGCTTCAGTATGCGATTTACTTTCCACGTTTTCTTTTGAAATTTTATTAACATCTTGTCTATTTTCTTTTTTTGAATTACTGTTCTTTTGATTATTTTGAACTTTTTTTGGTTTTTCATAAAAAGATTTAACTTTTGATATTTGGTCTTTATCTAATGTTGACATGTGACTTTTAACTTCTATTTTGTTTTCTTTTAATTTGTTCATTAAGTCTTTTGTTGAAACATTCAATTGTTTTGCCAATTCGTATACTCTTATCTTTTCCATACAAAGACCTCCTTTTGATTAATCTTCTACATGGTTAATTAACTCCTCATATATAAGTGCGTCTACATCTGTTTTTAAAACCTGATTTAGTCTTCTGTTTTTCTTTGCCTTGTTTATACATTTTAAATCCTTGCATAAATAAGCCCCTCTGCCATTTTTCTTATTTGTCAAATCTACAGAAACTCCGTCTTCTTTATTAAAAACAACTCTTATTAGTTCTTCCTTTGGTTTATTTTCACCACAAACAACACATTTTCTTAAAGGAATTTTTTTAGTTTTCATTTAATACTCCAAAACTTAAATACATTTAATTTTCAGAATCTTCTGCAATTTCAGTATCTTCGGAATCTAAAGAATTATCTTCTTTAGTATCCTCAATATCTTCAATTTCTTCTATATCATCTGATTCATGATATTTAATCTTATCAAATACTTTGTCTTTATCTTCATCTCTAACTTCAATACCATTTGCTTCTAAAAAAGCTGCTTCTCCATCGAATTCAACAGACAAGCTATCATCTTCATAAGATTCTAAGTATTGGTTAAGTCCTTTGATGTCTATTTTCCAGTTCGTTAACTTAGCTGCAAGTCTAGCGTTTTGTCCTTCTTTTCCTATAGCTAAAGATAATTGATCTTCTGAAACAATTACACGGCATATTTTTTGAGCTTCGTCAATGAATGTAGCTATTACTTCAGATGGACTTAAACTATTAGATATGAAAGTCTTAATATCTTTTGACCAAATAACAATATCAAGTTTTTCGCCATTCAACTCATCCACAATAGACTTAACTCTGGTTCCACTGAAACCTACACATGAGCCAACTGGATCAACATTTTCATCATTACTGAATACCGCAATCTTAGTTCTTGAGCCAGGTTCCCTTGCAACGCTAAAAATCTCAACAGTTCCATCATTTATTTCCGGAACTTCTAATTCAAATAATCTTTTTATTAGAGAATTATTTGTCCTTGATAATATTATTTGAGCTCCTTTTGTAGTGTTTTTGACCTCTTTAATAAAAAGTTTTAATCTTTTGTTAGGAGTATATTCTTCAGATTTTATTTGTTCTGAAACTGGTATTATACCTTCTACTCTACCCAAATCTATATAGACAATTCCACGTTCAACACGTTGAACTGTTCCAGTGATTATTTCTTTTTCTCTGTCAATAAATTCGTTATAAATATTATCACGTTCTGCATCTTTTAGTTTTTGAATAACAATATTTCTAGCAGTTTGAGCAGCTATTCTTCCGAAGTTTTTAGGTGTTATTTCAATTTTCACTTTATCACCTAAATCGTATTTACGTTTAATAGTCTTAGCTTCTTCTAAACTTATTTCAGTATTTTTGTCTTCAACATTTTCAACAACAGTTTTGATTGCATATAAATTCACCTTACCGTTGTCTCTATTTATGTTAACTTCTACAGAACTTTCTTCGTTTTCATGGTCTTGATAATCAAAATTTTTCTCATAGCTTTTTATCAATGCTTTTTCTAAAGCATCAAAAACAACTTCTCTTGGTATTTTTTTTGATTTTTCTAATTCATCAAGAGCCTTTATAAAATCATTGTTCATATATTACTATCAATCGAATAAAGAAAGCTTAATCGATGATATATTACTCCTTTCAATTTTAATTTGATTTTTTTCTAATTCCAAAGATATTTCTTGATTATTGAAATCTTTTAAAATACCTTTGAACTCTTTCTTATTATCTAATTTTTGATATAAATTTACTATTACAACATTCCCTAAATTTTTTTTGAAATCTTTATCTCTAGTGAATGGTGTAGTTATATCTACTGATGCAATTTCTAAATAATAGGGATCTGAAATAGGATCTATTTCGTCCAGTTTGTCAGTTATTCTATTATTTATTAACTCACAATCATCAATTGATATTAGACCTTCATCCTTTTCAATGTAAAAAGTCAAAATATTTTTTCCATTTTGATTTGAATATTCTACATCATAAAATTCGATTCCAGTATCTTCAATTAAAGGGCTGAGGTCATTATTCATAAGTTCCCTAAGATATTTCTTATTCATATATCTCCTTTTCGTAAATTATTTAAATAAATAAGAGTGGGATTCCCCACTCTTAGCCACAATTTATTCTAAACTAATTGTATCATAATTAATCATAATAATCAAACTATCTTCTATTTCTTAAAGACAAAGGCTTATCAATTATTTCTTTCATAATGATAGCTTTTTTCAATTCATCTTTATGTTTAAATTCATCATTAATCTCAACTCTAATCAATTCTAATTCGTCGTTTTTTTCTTCGAAAAAATCTTTATGAATTAATTTTTGATTTTCTTTTCTATTATTTGTTTGCTCAAAATTATTGATATTATTTTGATTGTATTGAGAATTGTTTGATTTATTATAAGATAATTTGGTATTTGATTTATCTTTTCTTAAATCTTCTAATGTCTTTTTCTTGCGATAATCCTTACGGTTAAAGTTTTTTTGGTAACGTCTCGAACTACTTATGTGAATAAAATATTTAGCAAAAAACTTTACAACTATTATCGTAATTACAAGAGATAGAAAAGAAAACATTACTTATCATCCTCTTTTATTTTTTCGCTATTTCCTGAGATAGCTTGTCTCATCTCAGTATCACTTATAATATTTTTCATATTATAATAATCCAAGACTCCCAAATTACCAGATTCTAAAGCTTTAGCGATAGCTAGTGGAACCTTTGATTCACTTTCAACTACTTTTGCTCTCATTGAACGAACTTCTGCTATCATTTCTTGTTCTTTTGCAACGGCCATAGCTCTTCTTTCTTCTGCTTTTGCTTGAGCAATTCGTTTGTCCGCCTCTGCTTGATCTGTTTGTAGTTTCGCTCCAATATTTCTTCCTACATCGACATCTGCTATATCAATAGAAAGTATTTCAAATGCAGTTCCTGAATCCAATCCTTTGTTCAATACAGTTTTTGAGATTGAATCTGGATTTTCAAGAACAGATGTATGAGATTCTGATGAACCTACAGTAGTAACGATGCCTTCACCAACTCTAGCTATTATAGTTTCTTCTCCGGCACCACCAATTAATCTTTCAATATTGGCCCTAACAGTAACCTTAGCTTTAACAATGACTTCAATACCGTTCATTGCTACTGCAGCAATGTTTGGAGTTTCAATTACTTTTGGGTTAACAGAAACTTGTACTGCTTCTAAAACATTTCTACCAGCTAAATCAATAGCTGCTGCTCTCTCAAATTCTAACTCAATATCTGCTCTTTGTGCAGCGATTAATGCATTTACTAATGTATTTACATTACCACCTGCTAGATAATGCGCTTCAAGTTGATTAGTAGTTAGATTTAATCCTGCTTTTGTTGCTTTGATAAGAGGATTTATAATGTTTTTAGGAATAACTCTACGTAATCTCATACCTATTAATTGTGAAATTTTAACGCGGACACCTGAAAATTGAGCAGTAACCCATAAACCTACAGGAACTAACGAAAAGAATACTAATAGCAATATAACTATTAATATAGGTACTAAAAATGGAATTTCAAATGGCATTTTACACTCTCCTTACTATTATTTTAAAATCTTTTATTTCACTAACAACAACTTCGCAACCTTTTGGAATAAAATCTCCCCTAGTAATAGCGTCAATATAATCGCCATCTATTTCAATTTTGCCGCTCGGTCTTAAAGGTGTTATAGTAATTCCCTTTTTGTTCAAGTATTTTTTTGATGACTGAGTAAATGATTTTGAGTTAGTTTCTTTTAAAACAAATTTATTGAATTTACTTGAGTCAAAATCTTTACTTAAAAATACTAATATAAACAAAACATCAATTGTTATGGCAATAACTACTGTTAAAAATGCTAGGTACAGATTATTAATAATCATGCTTATTCCTACAATCATTGATAAGACACCCACAATTCCAGCAATAAAACCGCCTGGAACTATTAGTTCTAATCCAACGAATAAGAGCCCTATTAAAAATAACAATATCCCTACTATGTTGATATCACCGTGATTATAATAAGACAAAATAAATAGAACAGAAAAAACAGCAGTTAGAACACCGTATTTAATCTTCTTGTTTGATAACATAAGCAGTGTGATACAAATAAATGTTACTGCTAAAAAAATCATACTTAAAATATGATTAGAAAATATATCCATAGAAAACGATAACACCTCCTAAATATCTTTATAACACAATTATACACTAAAAAAAGCAATAAAAAAAGATTCCTATAAGGAATCTTTCATTAAATATCAATTTCATTAGAAATTTCTTTTTTTTCTTTTAGCTGCTTCAGATTTTTTCTTTTTCTTTACGCTAGGCTTTTCATAATGTTCTCTTTTTCTATATTCAGATAAAACTCCAGATCTAGCACATTGTCTTTTAAATCTTTTTATAGCATTATCTAATGATTCGTTTTCTCCTACTTTAATTTCTGACATGGTTTCCCTCCCCTCTTTATTGCAAGAATGCTCACAAAAGAGCAGAATTTATACCAAAATAGTATAACACAATTCTAATAAAATAACAATATTTTTATGGCCAGCTAAGTTTTTTCTTACCTAACACGTGAAAATGCATGTGATGTACTGTTTGTCCACCATCTTCTCCACAGTTATTTACTATTCTATAGCCAGACTTATCAATATCGAACTCTTTTGCTAGTTTTGCAATTACTTCAAATATATGAGCAACTATTTGTGAATTTGATTCATCAATATCATTAGCACCAGAAATATGTTCTTTAGGTATAACTAAAAAATGTTCTGGAGTAACAGGATTGATGTCGTGAAAAGCGTATACCAAATCATCCTCATATATTTTTTTAGAAGGTATTTCTCCATTAACTATTTTACAAAATACACAGTCCATGACTCGCCTCCGGTGATATTATACCAAAAAATATTTAAATTTTCAATTATTCACACACAAGTTCTTCATTTTCTCTTCTATTACATATGACGTCTATTATTTTATTTGAAAGATTTGGATTATATTCTCTTTTTACTCTTATATAATTTGTTGTATATCCTTTAATGTAGCCATCATCATTTTTCGATTCGAACAATACTTTTATTGGTTGATTTAACATATTATCTAAAAATTTATCTGTATAGTATTTTGATTTTTCTATTAGTAGTTTACTTCTCTCTTTTTTTACAACTCCAGATACTTGATTTTTCATTTTACTTGCTACGGTGCCTTTTCTGTTAGAATATTTAAACACATGTATTTTTGAAAATTGAATCTTATCAACAAAGTTTAATGTTTTTTCAAAGTCTTCATCAGTTTCTCCAGGAAAACCAACTATTATATCTGTAGTAATTGCAGCATTTGGGTAATATTCTCTTATTAAATTGATAGTTTTTTCATATAAATCTGTATCGTATTCTCTATTCATAGATTGAAGTATTGAATCAGAACCGCTTTGCAAAGATAAATGAAAATGATCACAAAATTGTTCCACTTTAATTAATCTATCTAAAAATTGCTTGTCGACAATTCTTGGTTCTAATGAACTCAATCTTATTCTCTTTATTTTATCAATTTGTCCGATATCTTCTATTACATCAATTAAACCAATATCATCATTTTCTAAGTCTTTTCCGTATGACGCTACGTGGATGCCTGTCAGTACAATTTCTTTGAAACCATTATCTGCTAATCTTTTTGCTTCTAAAACAATATCTCTAATATTTCTAGAACGTATAGGTCCTCTCGCGTAAGGAATTATACAGTACGAACAAAATTGACTACAACCTTCTTGAATTTTAATATAAGCTCTTGTCATAGAATGCTCTGTATTTATAGTTAATTCTTCAAATTCTCTATTCTTACCTATATTTTCGACCTTGTTTATAATTTTATTAGATGATTTTGCTAGTTCACATAGTTCTACGATTTCTTTTCGGTATTTTGTTCCGAGAATTACATTTACACCTTCAATGTTTTCGATTTCATCAGGACTAACTTGAGAGTAACAACCTACAACAGCAATTATTGCATCACTGTTTTCAGATCTAATCTTAGATATTTGTTGTCGACTTTTTCTATCGGACAAATTTGTAACGGTACATGTATTAAGCACAAAAACATCGCAATTATAATCTTCTGTAATCTCATAACCGTTTTTCACAAATAATTCAGCCATAGCTTCTGTTTCGTATTGATTAACTTTACAACCTAATGTTGAAAATTTTACTTTTTTCATTATTTTATATCTCCTAATTCATATTGAATAATACTCAAAGCACAAATTGGAGCTGTATCTGCGCGTAAAATTCTGTTTCCCAATGAAACTGATTTAAAACCTTTTGACTTTAAAACATTTAAATTTTCTTCAGATAATCCGCCTTCTGGACCAATGAAAATATTTATATCTTTATAATTTGAATGAGTCAGCAAAGATTGAATGCTTTCTGTTTCATTTTCATAGAATACTAAACTTAAACTATTATCTTGATTTGATATTTCATTGATATTAAGTAGTCCTTCTATTTCAGGGATAGATGTTCTCTTTGACTGTTTCGATGATTCTAGTGCGATTTTTTCAAATCTATTCTGTTTTTTAATCCACTTTTTTTCATCTAATTTGACAACAGTTCTTTCAGTTTCTACAAATACAATTCTATTTACACCCAATTCAGTGGCTTTTTGAATGATATACTCATTTTTATCTGATTTAAGGATACATTGATATAAAGTAATGTTCAAAGGAGATTCATATTGAACGTCATCTTCATCTATTATTTTACAAATTATTTCATCGGGAGTAATATCTTCAATTTTAGTTACAAAAGTTGTATCTCCAATTACTTGATGAATCAAATCACCTTTAGAAAGTCTTAAAGAATTTTTGATATGATTATAATCTTCATCTTTTATTATAATTTTATCATCTATCTTATCTTTGGGATTACGAAAAGTTCTATACATTTTTGAACCTACTTATTACGCTAATCCATTCACCTTTTTCAGATATTTCTACAATTTCAAGGTTGTTTTTTTCTAAAATATTTACAATTATATCTCTTTGAGAATTGATCAATCCTGAGCATATGAAAATGCCATCTTTTTCTAACGCTTTTGGCAAATCTGGAATTAAAATGTCTAATACGTTCAATAAAATATTAGCTATTACTACATCGTATTTTTTATCAACTTTATCTAGTAGAGAGCCTTCTACAGCTTTGATATTAGATATTTTATTCAGTTCTGCATTATCTAATGTTGCTTCTACAGCTAATGGGTCAATATCTGTAGCAAAAACTTCTTTAGCACCTAATTTTGAAGAAGCTACAGAAAGTATTCCTGATCCACAACCAATGTCTAAAACACTCTTATTATCAAGCTGCAGCTGTTGAAGTTGTTCAATACATAAGTTTGTTGTTTCGTGGAGTCCTGTACCAAATGCCATTCCTGGATTAATTTCTAACACGGTGTGATCTGTTTCATCTATTTCAATCCAGCTAGGTTTTATAAGAATATTGCCAATATAAAATGGTTCGTAATACTTTTTCCATTCATTAGCCCAGTCCATATCATCAATTTCTTTGTTCTTACTAATTTGAACATCTATCTTGTTATTGATAGAGAATTCATTAATTTTTGCTTCAATTTCTTCATAATTTACTTTATTATCTTCGTAAAAAGCTTTAATGATTACATTATCATGTGGTGTAAAATCTTCGTCGTCTATTACCACCCAGTAAGGTTGATCTTTCTTAAAATCTAAAACATCTTGATAATCATCTATTTGTAAATTTTCTATTCCTAAATCGTATAGTATAGAACTTATGATTTCGTCATATCCTTTTGGACATTTAATATCAAAGCTTAGCCATTTTTCCATTATTCAAACATATCCTTTATTTTATCAAATATTGATTTCTTTTCATTTACATTTAATTCTTGATTCATACTTTCTGAAAATTCAATCAATTTTTCTTTTTGATCTTTATTTATTTTTTTAGGAACAATGATCTTAACAGTAAATAATATGTCTCCTCTTGTATTAGAATTTAAATATGGAACTCCCTTTGATTTAAGTTTAAATGTTGTATTTGGTTGAGTTCCTTCTGGAAGTTCAAATTCTTCTATGCCATCTAAAGTTGGAACTTCAATTTTTGAACCAAGTACAGCCTGAGCATATGTGATAGGAATATCAAAAACAATATCATTATTAATTCTTCTGAAAAATTCATGTTCTCTAATCTTTATGATAACATATAAGTCGCCTGGACTACCATTGTTTTCGCCATCATTACCTTCGCCCTTTACACTCATGATAGCTCCATTGTTTATTCCTTTAGGTATAGTAATGTTTATTGTTTTTCTTTGAACTTCGTATCCTTTACCTTTACAATTTTCACATTTTTCATCGATTACATAGCCTTCCCCATGACATTTATCACATTCTGATTGTTGTGTAAAAATTCCAAAAGGTGTTCTTTTAGTATCGTTTATAATACCAGTACCATTACATTTATCGCATTTTCTCTTTTTTGTTCCTGGCTTTGCTCCATCGCCATTACAAACATGACATTTTACCTTTTTCTTATAAGAAATTTCTTTTTTAATACCGTTAATTGAATCTTCAAAATCTATTTCCAGTTCAACTTGAATATTAGAACCTTTTCTAGGGGCATTTGGATTTCTAGAATATGATCTAGAACTAAAACCACCAAATATATCACCGAAAAAATCACCAAATATATCACCGATATCTGAAAATCCTCCACCTGATCCTTGATCAAATATTCTATCTCCGTACATATCGTATTTTTTTCTTTTTTCTTTATCACCTAAAACCTCATATGCTCCGTTAATTTCTTTAAATTTATTTTCAGCTTCAGGATCACCACTGTTTATATCTGGATGATATTTTTTCGCTAATTTTCTATATGATTTTTTTATTTCTTCTTGAGTTGCGCTTTCATTAATCTCAAGTATTTCGTACAAATTTTTCATTATTCACCATCCTAATCTACTGACTTATCTATTTTACTAAAAGATACAAAAAAATCAAGGGGTAAGAATTTTACCCCTTTTTTAAGATTTTTTAGTTATTATTTATTTTCGTCGTCATCAACAACTTCATAATCAGCATCTACAACATCATCATCTTTTTTAGATTCTTGTGAAGCTCCTGGTTGTTGAGCTGTGTTTTCATATAGTTTAGAACTTAATTTGTACATTTCCTGAGTTAATTCATCTGTCTTAGCTTTAATATCGTTGTTATCTCCTGAGTCTAGGATTGATTTTAAAGCTTCTACTTTTGAATTGATATCAGATTTTTCGGATTCTGAAACTTTGTCGCCTAGGTCTTTGATTGTCTTTTCAACTTGGTAAATTACAGATTCAGCGTTATTCTTTGTTTCAATAGTTTCTTTTTTGTTTTTATCTTCTTCAGCATACTTACTTGCTTCGTCAACTTTTCTCTTGATTTCTTCATCACTCATTTTAGTTGAAGAAGTAATTGTCATAGCTTGTTGTTTTCCAGATCCTAAATCTTTAGCACTTACGTTTACAATACCATTCGCATCAATATCAAATGTTACTTCAATTTGAGGTACTCCTCTTGGGGCTGCTGGAATTTCAGTTAAGTTGAATTGTCCTAACAAAGTATTGTCAGCTGCCATTTCTCTTTCGCCTTGTAGCACTTTGATTTCCACGGATGTTTGACCGTCAGCTGCTGTTGTAAATACTTGAGATTTTTTAGTTGGGATTGTAGTGTTTCTTTCGATTAATTTTGTACATACTCCACCTAAAGTTTCGATACCTAATGATAAAGGTGTTACATCAAGTAACAATAAATCTTTTACTTCACCGGTTAATACTCCACCTTGTAATGCTGCACCAATAGCAACACATTCATCTGGGTTAATATCTTTTTGTGGATTTTTTCCTATTAATTTTTTAACAGCTTCTTGAACAGCTGGAATTCTTGTAGAACCACCAACTAATAATACTTTTTCAATATCGTTGTGACTTAATCCAGCATCTTCTAATGCTTGTCTTACTGGTTTTAAAGATTCTTCAACCAAGTCAGATGTTAATTCATCAAATTTTGATCTTGTAATATCCATATTTAAATGAACTGGAGTTCCATTTACTGCAGAAATAAATGGTAAGTTAACATTAGTAGAAACTCTTGTAGATAGTTCTTTCTTAGCGTTTTCTGCTGCATCTTTAAGTCTTTGTTTAGAAGTAGCATCTTTTCTTAAATCTACACCATTTTCTTTCATGAATTCATCTGCAAGATAGTTTAATAATTTTTCATCAAAATCATCTCCACCTAGTCTGTTATTACCACGTGTAGCTAATACTTCGAATACGCCATCTCCAACTTCAAGGATTGAAACGTCGAATGTACCACCACCTAAGTCATAAACCATAACTTTATGTTGATCAGTTTCTTTATCAATACCATAAGCCAATGCAGCCGCTGTTGGTTCGTTGATTATTCTTTTTACGTTTAAACCAGCAATCTTACCAGCGTTTTTAGTTGCTTGTCTTTGAGAGTCTGTAAAGTAAGCTGGAACAGTAATTACTGCTTCTGTAACTTCTTCTCCTAAATAACTTTCAGTGTCAGCTTTTAATTTTTGCAAAATCATTGCTGAAATTTCTTCTGGAGAATAATCTTTACCATCAATGTTTACTTTGTATTCAGTACCCATTTCTCTTTTAATTGATGTGATTGTTCTGTCTGGGTTTGTGATTGCTTGTCTTTTTGCTGTTTCACCAACTAATCTTTCACCATCTTTAGTAAATGCTACGATTGATGGAGTAGTTCTATTACCTTCTGAGTTAGGAACTATAACTGATTCTCCACCTTCCATTACTGCTACTGCTGAATTTGTTGTACCTAAATCAATACCTATTACTTTACTCATTATAAAATCCTCCTTTAGATTTTTATCTATATTTAAAATTCTTATTTACTAACTTTGACCATTGCAGGTCTGATGCATTTATTATTTAAAATGTATCCTTTTTGGAATACTTCTAATATCATATCTGAACCATTATCACTATCTTCAGTAATAACAGCATGATGATAGTTTGGATCAAATTTGTCTGAACAATCTACTTCTTCCAAGCCAAAATCTTTTAGTGATAATAGAAGGTTGTCTCTAATTAATTCAACACCACTAGAGAACTCATCTTTTTCTTCTTTACTATCAATAGCTCTATCTAAATCATCTATTATAGGTAGAATTTTCAAAATCAAAGACTCGTTGGCTAATTCAATAGACTGTTGTCTTTCTCTATTTGTTCTATTCTTATAATTGATAAAATCCGCTTGTAATCTTTTTAAAGAGTCTTTTAAATCCTCTATTTCAGTATTTACAATTTCATCTTTATCATTATCAACTTCTTCTTTTATTGACTCATTTTTTATTGACTCATTTTCGTTTTTATTTAAATCTTCTTTTTCCAAGTTTTGATCTTCGTTTTTTAACTCTTCAGAAGATTGACTTTGTTTTAAATTTTCTTCATTATCTTTCATAATAATCCCCCCTAATAATTAATCCATTAATTCTTCTAGATAATTTAAACATAGCTTCTATTGAAAGTTCATAATTCATTCTCATAGGAGCAACAATAGCTATAACACCTATGTTATTTTTGTTGAAGAAATAAGAACTCTTGATGATTGTGTTTTCAACAAGTGATTGTTCGTTATTTTCATCTCCCACTTTAATGTCCAAGAAATTATCTGAAGAATTAAGAATATTCACTATTTTATCTTTGTCTTCAAGGTATTCTATTATGCTTTTGACTTTGTCTAAGTCGCTGTATTCACTATACTTGAAAATATTTGATAAACCTTCAACAGATACATACATTGAAGATAACTTATCTCTTTCATTTTCAATAATATCGGTAATTGCACCTTTAAAAAGATCATTATATTTATATTTTGAAGAAAATTCGTCTAAATTATCATAAACTTCATTTAGATTTTTTCCTAAAAAAAGTTTCTTCAATAGAAAATTAATCTTAATTAATTCATTTGGTTCTATGACTTGTTCTGATGAAATCACAGTATGATTTAAATCACCAGAATCATATAACGTTAATAAAACATAATTATATTCGCTAATTGGAAGTAACTCTATGTGAGATAAATGCATCCTATCTGATTTTTTTAACATAGAAATAACTGGATACTGAGTTATCTCAGAAATGAATTGAGAAGAAGATTTAATTAATTTCTCAGGTTCAACAATTCTTTCATAGGGTTTCCTGATAGACATTAATGAAGAACTAGAATCGTCAGTTTTATAAAGCTTGTCTAGGATATAATCCACATACAATCTGAAAGCTTTTTGCGATGGAATTCTTCCTGATGAAATATGAGATTGCACTAAATATCCCAAATCTCCTAAGTCGCTCATCTCATTTCTGATAGTCGCTGGACTGAATCCTATATTATAATTCTTAGATAAAACTCTAGATCCTATTGGCTGAGCAGTCTTTATATAATTGTCTATAGTAGCGAGTAAGATATTAAATTTTCTTTGTGTTAAATTTTCATTCAAGACCTCACCTCTTTTTTTGTTAGCAACCTATTACCTTGAGTGATAATAAAATTATACACTACGATTTATACTGTGTCAAGTGTTATACTAAAATATCTACGAAAAAACTATTTGACACGAAAAAACCCTGATTTGAAAAGCATAAATGGTTATTATCTAAAGTTAATAATCCTCTATTGATCCAGTTATCAATTAATTTTTTGTTCTTAGCATATAAATTTATTCCAAATTTATCTTGGTATACTTTTAAATTTAATCCTTCTTTTAATCTCATATTAGTTATTATGAATTCAAATTCTCTTTTTTCTAAATCAATTTTCTCAGAAAAACTAATAGGATTTTCATTGTTCAATATTTTTTTCTTATAATCTGGATAAAAAAACTCATTTGTATATCTGTGTTGATTTAAATAACCGGACGAAGATAAACCAAATCCGTAATAATTTTCGTCTTTCCAGTAAATCTTGTTGTGGATGGATTCAAATTTATCTTTTGCAAAATTAGAAATTTCGTAATGTTTGTATTTTTCTAAAACATTACAAATCTTTAAATACATTTCGTATTCTATATCATCATTTCGATTTATGTCTTTATAGTTTTTGTAAAGTTTTGTTCCAGGTTCTAATATCATGTTATACCAAGAAATATGGTTTGGATTAAGTTTTCTAATATAATAAAGATCATTATCTAGAGACTCTAAGGTTTGATTTGGAAATCCAAATATTAAATCAATTGAAATATTATCAATGTAACCTCTAATTATTTCAAATGACTTTAAAACATCTGATACCTTGTGCCTTCTTCCTAAAAATTTGTTGTACTCATTATTAAAAGATTGAACGCCCAATGATATTCTATCTATACCAATTTTTTTATAGTTTTGTATTTTTTCTTTTGTGACGAATTCTGGATTACATTCAATAGTAAATTCCTTTAATTGTAAGTTAAAACAGCTATCAATTACGTTATACGTTTTTTCAATATATTTAGAATCCACAAGATTCGGTGTTCCTCCTCCTATATAGATGGTATCTATTCTGTCATTAGGATTTTTGTACATATTTATTTCTTTTTGTAATAAATCAAAGTATTCATCAACTCTTTGGTATTGTTTCGTCATTGTTGAAAAATCACAATAATTACACTTATAAGCACAAAAAGGTATGTGAATATAGATTCCTTTCATAACTCCTCCTATAAAAATAAGCCAAACTTTCGCTTGGCTTAACAAATTTAATTTCCTTCATCATATTTTAAGACTGATAAGAAAGCTTCTTGAGGAACATCTACGCTACCTACAGATCTCATTCGCTTTTTACCTTCTTTTTGTTTTTCTAATAGTTTACGCTTTCTAGTTATATCTCCACCGTAACACTTAGCAAGTACATCTTTTCTGTATGCTTTTATAGTTTCTCTTGCGATAATTTTATTTCCTATTGCAGCTTGTACAGGAATTACAAATTGATGTCTTGGTATTTCATCTTTAAGTTTCGTTACTATTTTTCTTGCTCTTTCATAAGCTAAATCTTCGTGAACAATTAATGTTAACGCGTCAACTTTTTCTGAATTAATCATTATTTCAAGTTTAATTAAATCAGATTTTTCATAGCCAATTAATTCATAATCCAAAGATGCGTAACCTCTTGTTTTTGATTTTAAAGCATCATAGAAATCATAAATTACTTCATTTAATGGTAATTTGTATTTTATTGTTACTCTTTTTTCATCAAGGTAAGTCATATCTATGAAAGTTCCTCTTTTTCCTTGACAAAGTTCCATAATTACTCCGACATAATCTGTAGGAGTCATGATTTCTGCATGAACAACAGGCTCTTCAACATAATCAATTTCAGTTTCCTTTGGGAAATTTGTAGGATTTTGTATTTCTACTTCAGTCCCATCTTTTTTATGAACTTTATAAATTACACTTGGAGCAGTAGCAATGATATCTAAGTCAAACTCTCTATCTAATCTTTCTTGAATAATTTCCATGTGTAACAACCCTAAAAATCCACATCTCAATCCAAAACCTAGTGCAATTGATGTTTCATTTTCAAATGTCAAAGCTGCGTCATTAACTTGGAGTTTTTCTAGTGCATCTCTTACAGAATTGAAATCTTCACCTTCAGCAGGATAAATACCACAATAAACCATTGGTGTAACTTGTTTATATCCATCCAAAGGTTTACTTACAGGATTGTTTTTATCTGTTATAGTGTCACCTACTCTAGCATCTTTTACATTTTTGATACTGCAGACAACATACCCTACATCTCCAGCGCTAATTTCATCTGTGTTAACCATACCAGAAGATGTGTAACCGCATTCAGTAACTTCAAAGGATTTGTTAGTAGACATCATTAAAATTTCAGATCCTGGCTTTATACAACCATCAAAAACTCTGACATAAACGACAACACCTTTATAAAAATCGTAATATGAATCAAATATCAATGCCTTTAAAGGCTTATTTTCATCTCCAATTGGTGCAGGAACATTGTTTACTATGTCTTCTAAAACATCTACTATATTTATTCCTTCTTTCGCCGATACTGCAGGAACATTTTCAGTATCTAATCCAATAATATCTTCTATTTCTTTTTTGGCAAAATCAATGTCGGCACTTGGCAAATCAATTTTATTTATTACAGGCAATATTTCTAAATTTTGGTCGATGGCCAAGTATACATTTCCTAATGTTTGTGCTTCTACACCTTGTGTTGCGTCGACGATTAATACTGCACCTTCACACGCTTTTAATGATCTACTTACTTCATAAGTAAAGTCAACATGACCAGGTGTATCTATTAAATTTAGGTTATATACATTACCATCTTTAGCCTTATAAGATAACTTAATGGCTTTTAATTTGATAGTTATACCTCTTTCGCGTTCTAAATCCATAGAATCCAAAACCTGTTCACTCATTTCTCTATGAGTAAGCATACCTGTCTCTTCAATCAATCTATCAGCTAAAGTTGATTTGCCATGATCTATATGCGCTATTATTGAAAAATTTCTTATGTATTTTTTATCGTGTTTCATTTAAATCTCCTAAATCGAACCAATCTTATCAACAGGATATAATCTAAAGAAAACAACACCGATTATTGAATCTTTATTAATGGGTCCGATATACCTGCTGTCATTATAATCATCTAGTTCTCTATTATCATTTATAACAAAATATTCATCTTTACTTAAAACCCATTTATTGTTGTTTAATTTTTTGGACTGTTGTAGTAGAATATAAGGTTCATATATTCTTTTTCCATTAACAAAAATATCATCATTTATAATTTCCACTGAATCCTTAGGCATTGCAATAACTCTTGCAATATTAGATTCTGAATCCTTCTGATCATAATACTGAACTATATCAGTTTTTTTAATATATCCAGTAATTTTGTTTAATTTATTAATGAGAACAAAATCTCCAGAAGTTAAAGTGGGACTCATATTTGATGATTTTACTATTTGTGTTTGTAAAATAAAAGTTTTTATTACGAAACATACTACTAAAGCTATAAATATTGCAAATAGCAAATTTGAAAACTTACTATTTAAAAATTTCTTCATACTATCACCATTCTTTACCAACCTATTATAACATAATTTACAATTAATGTTCTAGATTACTTGAAATAATTAATTCTATAGTGTATAATAATAACACTGTTCAAAAATAAAGGAGGGATATTATGGCAAATATTAAATCAGCAATTAAAAGAATTGATGTAACTAAACTTGAAACAGCTAGAAATAAATCTAAAAAATCAGCTATCAAAACTTTCATAAAGAAATTTGAAGCAGCTGTTGAAAAAAACGATAAAGAAGACGCTACTAAATTATTTAATTTAGCAACTAAAAAGATTGACCAAGCTGCAAGTAAGAACACAATTTCTAAAAACAGTGCAGCTAAAAAAATTAGCAGAATGGCTAAAGAATTAAACAAATTAGCATAGAAATAATGTAAAGGATCCATTACATTATTTAAAGGTTGAAGTAAATTCAACCTTTATTTTTTTGCTAAAATTTCGCAAATACTATTTTCTATATAGTACTTAGAATTTAACGTATTTGTTTTTAATGTAGTTTCTATTTCATACATTTTATGAATCGCAAATCTTAACTGGTCATATCTCCAATTTTTCACAAAACTTTGAACTTTATTTAATTCGTATGATGATATTTTTACTCTCTTTGTGATTTCATTTTGCGAAACTTTCAAACGTAGAAGTTCTTTTATATATAATAAATTTCTAAATAATCTAATAACCATATGAAGCGTTTTAAAAGTGTCTGATGTGTCATTTATAAGTAAATTTAAGTAATATATCGTCTTAGATAAATCTTTTGATGCTATTGAATCTGTTAAATCAAAAATATTTTTATCATATTGATTTATTAGAGAATTCAAATCATGTTCTGTTATTTCATCTTTCTCTAAGTTTATAAATTTATCTAATTCATTATTAACATCAATTAAAGTCTTTTCAGAATTTTTTATAAGATAAAGAGAATATTCAATAAAAATGTTAACGATATTATTATTAATCTTCTTCCCTTTTAGATAATTTATTATATAAGCTTTTAATTGATTTCTGTTTAACTTATTGAATTCAATATCTGATCCATAGTTTATTATTTCTTTTAAAAATTTAGACTTAAATACATTTCCGTATGATGTCATTATAATCAAAGTATACTCCGGAATGTCTTTAATATAAGGTAATAAATTATCAATACTTTCCTTGTTTTTTGAAATTCCTGTTTTAGTTAAATCTACATCATCGATTAAAATGAGTCTTTTATCACTAAACATAGGAATAGTTTCAGAAGAACTATATATTTTTTCGAAATCTGATAATTCGTACTCATCAAAACTTTGAGCCTTGTAGTGCTCTTTTATTAATGACAGATATTTTTCTATATAAAACTTTTCTTCTCCGTGTATTAAAATTAGATTAGACAACAAATTATTATCTAATTTTTGTTTCGCCAATGAAAAATCCATCTTTTACTCCTCTACTCTTAAAGTAATATAATACGAAAATTGTTGTAATAATTGAATTTTGTTCTTTCACTAAAATATTAAAAATCGAATATTTATCTCTATTAGATCTTATAGTATTAAATATCTTGCTTGAGACAATCTCAATATTTCCATCTATATCAGTTCTTTTAATTGGAATATTTAGTTTGTTTAAATTATCTAGCGTTTGATGATGTGGGTGTCCATAATCATTTCTTAGACCTACAGAAATAATAGATAATTTGGGATTAACCTTTTTTAAGAAATTTAAATCTGAACTGTTTTTACTCCCGTGATGGGAAATTTTCAACACATCAGATGTTATATCTTCATTTAAAATATTTCTTTCATATTCTCCAGAAATGTCTCCTGTGATTAGTAATGAAATATCATTAACATATACTTTGTAAACTATTGATTTATCGTTCTCTTCATCATTTATGGGTTTATCAATGACTTTGATATAAACATTTCCAATTTTTAGTAATTGATTATTTTGTAAATTTACGTAATGGTTATTCTGATTATATTTGATTTTTAATATTTTTTCTCCATTAGTTCTTGATAAAACTATTGGATTATAAGATTTATTTATATCAATTAGATTCTTACTATGATCTTCATCAAAATGAGTCAAGAATACATAATCAAGATTATTTAAACCTATTTTGTGAAGATATTCTACAAGGTAAGTTCCAGATTTATCTTCTGATTTATATGAACCTCCTGTATCTATCATAAAACTTTTAAAATATTGTCTTACAAGTAAGCAATCACCTTGACCAATATCCACAAAGTTTATATGCGTAATAGGATTAAAAATATTTAAAATTACCGGCATAATTACGCTTATAAAAAACATATTTTTTAAAGTTTGTTTATTAAAATCGTTTAAAGTTTTAAAGTAGTGTCTGTTATAAATCGCAAATATTATTATATAATAAACAAAAATCATCAATATAGAAAAGCTCATAAAACTATGAATTTGTATATTAAATGAATTAATTGTAATGAAGATATAATTTATAATCTTTAAACAAAATTTTATAATTTGAACAAATACATAATTAAAACTATTAGGTATCAAAAGTACAATAGCCGACAATTGTATGATAAGTGTAAAAATAGGTAAAATAATGGTATTTCCAATGATAAAACCAAATGTAAATTCATTAAAAAACCTCAGTTGTATTGGTAATAATATTATATAAACTAAAGTGGAAAGCATCAAATAATTACGTAGTTTGCTATTTTGTTTTTTGAATTTTGGATATAAATATAAAATAGTAAATGTTGCTAAAAATGAAAAAATAAATCCGACATCAAATAGATTATATGGATTCATAAACAAAATTACAATAGCTGCAATAATTAAATTATTTAAATTATACCAGTCTACCTGCATTTGATTAGATAATTCCACTATAACTAACATAATAAACGCTCTTAATATTGATGAAGGTAGTCCTACTGCATATCCATATATTGCAATTAAAAACAAAGATAACCAAGAAATAATTTTTCTGTTAATCTTAAAAATACCAAATAATTTATTAAAAATCGTGTATAGAATAATAATATGTAGCCCACTTATTGCGAATATATGACTTATTCCTAATGTCTTAACATTATTAGTGTAATCTTCACTCAAAAAATTAAACCCTGTAAATACTGACTTTAAAACAGATGATTCAATATCATTAAAATTTGAATCTAATTTAAAAACTATGTGGTTTAAAATTTTACTTCTAATTCTTAATAAATGGGAATTAGATTTTCCTATTATTTCGGGATTAGACCTACAATATATATCACCATATATATTACTTTTTAGTAAATAAAATTTATAGTTGAACATATATGGATTACCATTCGTATATGCTTTATTAACTTTTGATCTAATATTAACAATATCACCAATATTTAAATCTTTTTTTGTTGTTAATAAAAATTTTATATTATATTGATTAGTTACCTTTACAATATACTTTTTATTAGATCTGTTTTTATTTATTACTACAGCGTTAATATCTACAAATTCATTATCCTTGATATTGTTGTAATTATCATTAATAAGGTTCAAATGAACTAAAGTTAGAAATAACACTAATAGTGATACAATAAGTTTATTTTTATCTTTAAACAGAAATATTCCTGTAATCACTACATCAACTGCTAGAAATATTGGATTGAAATATATGTATAAAATTGTTGTTAAAATTATCTGTATTAAAATTACCGTAGTGATTAACATTTTTCACCTAATTAATAGGAATCACAGCTAATAATCGCTGTGATTCCTTGTATTTTTAATTATTTGCTTAAATTATAAAAAGTCTTTATTCCATCGTATACTGCAGTGGATTCTAGCATATCTTCAATTCTTAATAATTGATTATATTTACAGATTCTATCAGTTCTTGATGTTGAGCCAGTTTTAATTTGTCCAGCATTAGTTGCAACGGCAACATCGGCTATAGTAGTATCTTCTGTTTCTCCCGATCTATGAGATATTACGGCAGTGTATCCATGTCTTTTAGCTAGTTCTATGGCATCAAGAGTTTCAGTTAAAGTTCCTATTTGATTTAATTTAATTAGAATGGAGTTACATACACCCATTTCTATACCTTTTTGTAATCTCTTAACATTTGTTACAAATAAATCATCGCCAACTAATTGAATTTTTGAACCTAATTCTTTAGTTAGTTTTTTCCAACCATCCCAATCATCTTCAGCTAATCCGTCTTCAATAGAAATAATAGGATATTTTTCAACTAAGTTTTTATAATACTCAATCATTTCATCACTTGATCTAACTGCATTGTCTCCAGCCATATTGTACTTACCATCTTCATAGAATTCACTAGCTGCAGCATCTATAGCAATCATTACATCTTTTCCTGGTTCATAGCCAGCTTTTTTAATAGCCTCAACTATAGTTTGTAATGCTTCCTCATTAGATTCGAGATTTGGTGCAAAACCACCTTCATCTCCTACAGCAGTATTTAATTTTCTAGACTTTAATACATTCTTTAAATTATGAAATACCTCAGTACCGATTCTTAAAGATTCTTTGAAGTTTTCTCCACCTACAGGCATAATCATAAATTCTTGAATGTCTACATTATTATCAGCGTGTTGTCCACCATTTAGAATGTTCATCATTGGTACAGGTAAAGTCTTACCGTTTACGCCTCCAATATATTCAAATAATCTTTGTCCATTTTCATCTGCAGCAGCTTTTGCAACAGCTAAAGAAACACCTAAAATAGCATTTGCACCAAGTCTAGATTTGTTTTCAGTGCCATCTAATTCTATTAGATAATTATCTATTCCAACTTGATCAAACACATCCCAACCTACTAATTCATCTGCTATCTCTAAGTTTACATTATCAACAGCAGTTTCTACTCCTTTTCCTAGAAATCTTTTTTCATCATTGTCTCTTAATTCTACTGCTTCGTGTACTCCTGTAGAAGCACCTGAAGGAACTATCGCTGATCCCATTGCTCCCGCTTCAGTATAAACTTCAACTTCAACTGTAGGATTTCCCCTAGAATCTAAAACTTCTCTTGCATAAATGTCAATTATTGAGCTCATTATTTATTCTCCTTTTTTAATTAAAGATTTACCTGTCATTTCAGAAGGTTTATCTATTTTCATCAATTCTAAAATTGTTGGTGCTATATCAGCTAAGATACCATTATTCAATTTGATATCTTTGTCTGGATATTCTATAAAAGGCACAGGATTAGTTGTATGTGCCGTGAATGGTCCTCCTGTCATTTCATCGATCAAATATTCACTATTCCCATGATCAGCAGTTATCAAAGCGTGATATTTTCCATTTTTATCTATAGATTGTAATATTTCGTCTAGACATTTATCAACAGTTTCAACGGCTATTTTGTCTGCTGAAATTACACCGGTATGACCAACCATATCCGAATTTGCAAAGTTTAAAATGATTAAGTCGTATATATCTTTATTAATGACATCAACTACATGATTTTTAACTTCTACAGCACTCATCTCTGGCTTAAGATCATAAGTTGATACTTTTGGGGATGGAACTAGTATCCTATCCTCATTTTTGAATTCTTTTTCTATACCACCATTAAAGAAAAATGTTACATGGGCATATTTTTCTGTTTCTGCAATTCTTAATTGCTTTAATCCATTTTCAGAAATAATTTGTCCTAATACATTATTATATCCTTGTTTTGGATAAGCTATTTGGACATTTTGGATAGTTTTATCATATTCTGTCATTGTTACAAACAAAATATCTTTGTATTTTGTTCTTTTAAAACCTTCAAAATCATCGTCTACAAAAGCTCTTGTAAGTTGTCTTGCTCTATCTGGTCTAAAATTAAAGAATATAAAAGAATCTTCATTTTCGACTTTTGTAATGTTATCATTTTCATCGACTATTGCACATGGTTCAATAAATTCATCAGTGATATTTTTATCATAACTATCTTGTAAATATTCGACTGGGTCATTATTTTTATTTCCTACTCCATTAGTAATGCAATTATATGCTTTTTCTACTCTGTCCCATCTCTTGTCTCTATCCATTGCATAATAACGACCACAGACAGATGCAATCTTACCTACACCAATTTCTTTTATATCATCTAGTAATTTCTGTAAATCATTTTTTGCAGATGTTGGTGATACGTCTCTTCCATCTGTAAAACAATGTATTACTACATCATAAAAATCTAACTTTTTGCACATTTTAAGGATTGCTACAAGGTGATCATAATGAGAATGAACTCCACCAAAAGAAACCAATCCTAATAGGTGTAGTTTTTTATTTTTTTCTTTAGTTTTTAAAATGATATTTTTTAAAACTTCATTTTCATAAAATTTTCCAGATTCTATGTCATTAGTAATTTTACTTAAATCTTGATAAATTATTCTACCAGAACCAATATTCATGTGTCCTACTTCAGAATTTCCCATTTGACCTGCCGGAAGACCTACTTCATTTCCTGAAGCAATCAATTGTGAATTTGGATATTCACTCATTAGTCTGTCAAAAGTTGGAGTATCAGCTAATTTTATAACATTTCCTGGATAGTCTTTGCCTAATCCCCAACCATCTAAGATTATAAGAATTAATTTGTCTCTTTTATTTTCCATAATTAATTAGTTTAGAAAAACTTTCTGCTTCTAAACTCGCACCCCCTACTAAAGCTCCATCAATGTCTTCTTTCGACATAATATCAGTTACATTTTCAGGTTTTACACTTCCACCGTATTGTATTCTAACTGAATCAGCTAAATCTTTACTATACATTTCTGTTAATAAATTTCTAATAAATTTACACATTGATTGTGCATCATCACTTGAAGCTGTTTTACCGGTTCCAATAGCCCATATTGGTTCATAAGCGATTACAAGTTTAGATTTTAACTCTTCTTCGTTTATTCCTTTTAAGTCAGATCTTATTTGTGATTCCACAATTTTTTCATGATTGTTAGATTCTCTTTGTTCTAAGTTTTCTCCGCAGCAAAGTATTGGTTTAAGTTTGTGAGTTAAAGCTGATATTATTTTCTTATTTAATAGTTCATCATCTTCTTTAAATATAGTTCTTCTTTCAGAATGACCAATTATAACATAGTCCACTCCCAAATCTTTAAGCATATTTGGAGAAATTTCTCCTGTAAAAGCGCCGCTATCTTCGAAATACATATTTTGTGCTCCAGTAGAAATATTTGTATGTTTTAAGGCTTCTGTAAGAGTTTTTAGTGATGTGAATGGAGATATAATGCAAGCTTCGACATTATCAGAAACTCTCAGATTCTTTAAATCATTTAAGAAATGCTTAGTCTCTCCATCTGTCATATTCATTTTCCAATTTCCTGCAATTAATGGTTTTCTCATATTACTATCTCTCATCAATACAATCAATACCAGGTAAAATTTTGCCTTCTAAAAATTCCAAAGAAGCTCCACCACCTGTTGAAACATGTGTTACTTTGTCTTTATTTCCGGATTTTGCAATTGCTGAAGCACTATCTCCACCACCAACAATAGTTGTAGCATTAGATTTTACTAACGAATTTGCAACTTCAAAAGTACCTTTGCTAAATTGTTTGATTTCAAATACTCCCATTGGTCCATTCCATACAATAGTTTTGGACTTTTGTATTTCTTCATCAAAAATCTTTATTGTTTTCGTGCCAATATCAAATCCAGCTATATCGTCTGTGAATTCATCTATACCAATTATTTTTGAATCAGATTCTTCAGTCATTTCTTTAGCTGCCACGAAATCCACTGGCAAGAATATTTTAACTCCTCTTTCTTGAGCTTTTTGCAATAGAGATTTTGCTAAATCTAATTTATCTTCTTCAATTAAAGACTTACCAACTTTTTTTCCTTGTGACTTAATGAATGTAAATGCCATAGCCCCACCTATTAGTATAGTATCAACTTTATCCAATAAGTTTTCTATAACTCCAATTTTATCAGAAACTTTTGCACCACCTAATATTGCTGTAAAAGGTCTTTGCGGATCATCAAGAGCTTTTCCCATGATTTCTATTTCTTTTTGAACTAAAAATCCTACAGCACTTGGTAAGAACTTAGACACTCCAACGTTTGATGCGTGAGCTCTATGACTGGTTCCAAAAGCATCGTTTACATATAAATCAGCTAATTGTGATAATTCTTTAGAAAACTCTTCATCGTTCTTTTCTTCTTCTTTTCTAAATCTCGTATTTTGAATTAGCATAATTTCTTTAGATTGTAATTGTTTACTTTCTTCAATAACAGAATCATCCACAACTTTATCATTATCAACAAATTTTACTTCTTGACCAATAATTTCAGAAAGCTTTTCAGCAACCGGTTTTAATGTGAATTCAGGTTTTGGTTCGCCTTTTGGTCTACCTAAGTGACTCATTAAAATAACTTTAGCATTATTATCTATTAAATACTTTATTGTTGCGATAGATGCTTCTATTCTATTCGTATCAGTAATAATACCATCTTTAATTGGAACATTAAAGTCTACTCTAACTAATACTCTTTTATTTTCAACATTTAAATCTTTTAGTGTTTTTTTATTCATAGATTAACCTTTCTTTGAAAAGAGTCGATTGCAAAAATATTTTACCATCGACTCTAAATAGTTTTATTATCTTGTAGCTATAATCTTTGCTAAATCAAATACTCTTGAACTATAACCCCATTCGTTATCATACCAAGAAGCAATTTTTACCATATTTCCTAAAGCATAAGTCATATCAGCATCAAATATTGAGCTTCTTTCATCTCCAATGATGTCTGAAGATACTAATTGATCTTCAGAATATCCTAAGATTCCTTTTAATTCGCCTTCACTAGCTTTTTTCATAGCATTATTGATATCTTCTTTTGTAACTTCCTTACCTAAAAGAACTGTT
Organism: Finegoldia sp. P2-F-LR; assembly: GCF_052932265.1. Classification (NCBI taxonomy): domain Bacteria; kingdom Bacillati; phylum Bacillota; class Tissierellia; order Tissierellales; family Peptoniphilaceae; genus Finegoldia; species Finegoldia sp. P2-F-LR. Next base: position 115,236 of record NZ_JBRFJF010000001.1, read on the forward strand.
AAATCAGTAATAGATCCAGTAGGAGTTGGTACACGCACTGCAAGTCCTGTCATTTTACCTTCTAATTGTGGTAGAACTTTACCAACAGCTTTAGCAGCACCTGTAGTTGTAGGAATCATACTTAAAGCAGCTGCTCTCGCACGTCTTAAATCCTTGTGGTGAGCGTCTTGAATGTTTTGATCGTTAGTATAAGCGTGAATTGTAGTCATTAAACCTTTTTCAATTCCAAATTCATCATCTAATACTTTAGCAACTGGAGCTAAGCAGTTAGTTGTACATGATGCATTAGATATAATATCATCAGTTTCTGGGTCATATTCTTTGTCATTTACCCCAACTACGATCATTTTAACATCTGATTTACCTGGAGCAGTTAATAATACTTTCTTTGCACCAGCTTTAATATGTTTTGATAAACCTTCTTTGTCTTTAAAAGCGCCCGTTGAATCGATAACTAGATCAACACCTAATTCTTTCCAAGGTAATTCTTCTGGATTTCTGTTATTTACAACAGTTATTTCCCTATCACCAATTTTAATTTTGTCATCCACTAATACTTCAACGTCTTTTTCAAAAGTACGATAAATTGAGTCATACTTTAAAAGATGTGCATTTGTTTTAAGGTCACTTGTAATGTTCAATGCCACTAATTCAAGATCAGGGTCATTTTTTTGAATTAAAATTCTTGTTACATCTCTACCTATTCTTCCAAATCCACTAATTGCTACTTTCATTTAATCCTCCTTGAAATATTTCATAATACATACTTTTATTATATACCCGATATATAATCTTATTAATCAAATTTTAAACCTCAATATGAAGAGTATAATTGGATATATTTGTGCAATGGTCAGATATTCTTTCTAAATTTGATAGAATATCTAAAAAATTAACTCCCACTGTAGAATCACATTCATTGTTGTTAATTCGTTTGATATGATTATGTCTATATTTTTTTTCTAAAAAGTCTACATTATTTTCAATATTTGCGACTTTAGAAGCCAATGATTGGTCATTATTTTTAAATGCCATAGTTGAATCTACTATTGCATTTTCTACATTTGAATATAAGTCTTTATACTCATCGATAGCTACTTTGCTAAATTCCTTTTCTTCATCATAAATAAGAGTTACAATTCCGCATATATTTTCAACATGATCTCCTATTCTCTCGAGATCATTAAGCATATCTTGCATAATAAATATTTGTGTGTGCTCTTCATCTGAAATAGATTTGTTAGATAATTTTACAAGATATTCAACAATATGTTTTTCCAAATTATTAATTCTTTTTTCTTCTTCTAATATTTTTGATCTTAGTTTTTTATTACCTGTCATAAAATATTCATCAACATTTTTAAAATTTTGATATACTATATCACTCATTCTAATAACTTCAAGTCTAGCTTGTTCAACCGCAATAGAAGGAGTTTCCAAAATTCTGTCATCTAAATATTGTAAGTCTTTTGCGTGTTCTTCACCTGGAACAATTTTCATAGCAGCTTTAACTAAAAAGTTTGAAACCGGAAGTTGAATTGCAACGTTTATTATATTGAATAAAGTATGATAATTTGCTATTTGTCTTGAAACATTTAATGGAGTTAACATAGATACTATGTTTTGCATCAATTTATTTAAAAATAATAGTACAATTATCGTACCAATTGCGTTAAATAATAAATGTATTATTGCTGCTCTTTTAGCATTTTTCCCTGCTCCTACTGATGAAAGTAAAGCAGTAGTAGTAGTACCAATATTACCCCCTAACAAAAGAGGAGCTGCTTGATTGATTGTTAATAATCCCTGTTTTCCCAAAGCTTGTATTAAACCAATAGAGGCCGAAGATGATTGTACTGCAGTAGTTAAGAAAAATCCTACAAAAACTCCAATTATCGGTGAGTTTAGTTTTAATAAAGCATTTTTAAACCACAATTCTTTAGATAGTGGATTTAATCCATCTCCCATAGTATTCATTCCTATGAAAATTAAACCTAGACCAACAAAGACTTCACCTAGATTTTTTTTCCTATCATCTTTTGCACTCATATATAAAAGTACACCAAAAGCTACAATTAATGGTGCAAATTTCGCAATATCAAAAGCGATTATTTGCGCAGTAATTGTAGTTCCGACATTTGCTCCTATAATTACTCCAACAGCTTGATTCAAAGGCATTAAACCTGCATTTACAAAGCCCACAACCATTACTGTCGCTGCAGATGATGATTGTATTACCATCGTTACTACTATACCTAGTAACACACCTATGTATTTATTCCTAGTTAAAGAACCTACTATCCTTTTTAATTTATTACCTGACGATTTTTGGAGACCTTCACCCATTATTGTCATTCCGAACAAGAAAAGTGCCAACCCACCTAAAACCGGAGTTATAATATCCATAATACCTCCTACTTTAATCTTGGAAAATCTATCTGTCTCAATGCTTCAAATAAAACTATATTGCACGAATTTGCTAAATTTAATGATCTATCAATTTCCATATTCATTGGAATCTTTATAGAATGATCATCGTGCTTAACTACCAAATCTTTATTTATTCCTGAAGATTCCTTTCCGAACACGAAAAAATCACCATCTTGATATTCAAGCTCATGATAATAATTTGTTGCAAAAGTTTCAACATAAAAAACTCTATCATTTCCTTTAATGTATTCTAAAAATTCATTCATATCATCATGAATAACTAAATCAACTTTATCCCAATAATCCATGCCGGACCTCTTTAATAATTTGTCATCTAGTCTAAAGCTAAAAGGTCTAACTAAATGTAATCTAGAATTAGTTAGAACACAAGTTCTTCCTATATTTCCTGTATTAGAAGGTTTCTCTGGTTCTAAAAGAACAATATTTATCATATCCACCTCTTTACGATTCTTTAACTATATTTTAATATTCCCATAAAAAATATACCATAAAAGAAATAGTATTTCAATTTTAAAAACGATTAAAATTTTAAAACAAAAAGACCATCAACACAAAATTGTTGACGGTCTGTCGATTATAAATATTGTTTTATTTTTTCAACTATTTTTTCTGTTGTAAATCCAAAGTGATCCATTATTTTACTACCTGGAGCGCTCATTCCGAACTCATCTATTCCTATATTTAATCCATTAAGTCCAGTATATTTTTGCCATCCATAAGTTGACAAACATTCAATGCTAACTCTTTTTTCTACATTTTTTGGAATAACAGAATCTTTGTATTCTTGATCTTGTTTGTCGAAAATTTCTTGACACATCATTGATACAACTTGAGCCTTAACTCCTTCTTTTTCAAGAGCCTCACTTGCATCTAATGCAAGTTTAACTTCAGAACCTGTTGCTATTATTACTAAATCAGGAGACTCTTGTTTTTTTAGAATATATCCTCCTTTTAAGGCTTGTTCGTTAGTTTCTTTTAAATTAACTAATTTTTGTCTAGACAATACTAAAGCTGTTGGTGTTTCTTTATTTTCTAATGCTATCTTGTATGCCATTGATGTTTCAAAGCCATCAGCAGGTCTAATAGTATTAAGATTTGGAATAGTTCTAAGCATTGCTAATTGTTCTATTGGTTCATGAGTAGGTCCGTCTTCTCCAACACCAATTGAATCATGAGTCAATATATATAGTACTTGTCTCTTCATTAAAGATGACAATCTCATCGCTGGTTTTAAATAATCTGAAAAAATCATAAATGTAGCGCAATAAGGAATTAATCCACCATATAAACTTATACCATTCGTTATAGCAGCCATTGCGTGTTCTCTAACACCGAATTGTATGTTTCTTCCAGATCGATTTGTTTGCGTAAATACATCTAAACCATCCATAAATGTTTTATTAGATGGAGCTAAATCCGCAGATCCTCCAACAATATTTAATTGTTTATCTTTTAATCTATTTAATAAAACATGTGAGTATGATCTTGTAGCATCATCTTTTTCGAAGCTAGTAAACTCTTTAGATGTTAAATATTCTTCATCAATTTCTTTAGATAAGAATTTCATTAATTTATCATAAAGGTCTTTGTGAGTGTGTTTGTAGTCTTCAAACATACTTTCCCATTCAGAATAATATTTTTCCTTTTCTGAAGTTGATTGCGCAAAAAGTTCCTTAACTTCTTGCGGAATATAGAATTCTTCTGTAAAGTCTAAGCCTAATTTTTCTTTTAAACTTGGAATGTTTTCTGCACCAATTGGAGCTCCATGTGCTTTTGCAGTTCCTTCAACGACACTTCCATAACCAATTTTTGTTTTTATTTCAATAAATGATGGTTTATCTGTTGTTTTCGCAAGTTGGATAGTTTCTCTTATTTTTTCTATATCATTTCCATCTTCTACAAAATAAGTATCCCAGCCCAACGCTTCATATCTAGCTCTGACATTTTCTGAGAAAATATTTTTTGTATCGCCTTCAATTGTTATATTGTTAGAATCATATAAACAAATCAATTTTGAAAGTTTTAATGATCCAGCTATTGAACTAGCTTCATTAGTTATTCCTTCTTGAAGACAACCATCACCAACAATTGTGTAAGTATAGTTATCAAAAATTTTGTGGTTTTCGGTATTAAATTGGCTGGCCATATATTCCTGAGCAATTGCCATACCAACAGCCATGCTCAATCCTTGTCCTAAAGGACCAGTCGTAGCATCAATTCCTTTTGTATGCAAATATTCTGGATGTCCTGGTGTTAAGCTGTTGTATTGTCTAAATTCTTTTAAATCATCAACAGTTATTCCAAATCCAAACAAATGTAAAAGTGAATATAACATTGCAGACCCATGTCCAGCTGATAAAATAAATCTGTCCCTATTTATCCAATCGCTGTGTTTTGGTGAGAAATGCATTATGTCATTAAATAATGTAAATGTCATAGGGCTTGCACCTAAAGGAAGTCCAGGGTGGCCTGAATTCGCTTTTTGAATCATTTCTACAGATAATAATCTAATAGTATTAATAGCTAATTGTTTTTTGTCCATATCATTCTCCTCTATAAAATTCCAATGTTATTATATCATATTATTTAATCTACTTTAATGAGTATTTGCTTCCAATATCCACAACAATTCCCAACAATTCCATTTTTGTTAAACTCATCAATACATCAGATATATCTTCATTTAATTTTATAGAAATTTCATCTGGTGAATTGGCGTCAATTTTCAATAAATTATATATTTTACGTTCTAAATCATTCAAATCAAAACTTAATTGTGGTTTTTCCATATATTTATTTTGAAACTCAGGGATTTGAGTTATAATATCCAAAACGTCGGTTAATATGTAAGCTCCATCTTTTATTAGTTGATTAGTTCCGGTTGAATAAACTGAGTTAATATTTCCTGGAACAGCAAATATATCTCTACCTTGAGACAAGGCATAAGATGATGTGATTAATGTACCGCTTTTCTCTTTTGCTTCAATAACGACAGTTGCAAGTGATAAACCAGAAATAATTCTATTTCTAAACGGAAAATTATATGCCAATGGTGCTATTCCAAAAGGATATTCACTCATAATTACTCCGTTATGTGATGAAATCATATCTTGAAACACTCTATAATTGCTCCTTGGATAAACTTGGTCTATTCCACACCCTAAAACTCCAATTGTTTTATTATTATTTTCAAGAGAAGTTTGATGAGAAATTTTGTCTATACCAAGAGCCAATCCACTAACAACTGGTATTTTATATTGTGATATTTCAGATACAAATTTTTTACATGCATAAGATCCATATTGACTACATTTTCTAGCTCCGACAAATGAAACACAATTATCGAAATCTTCAGTCAAATCACCTTTATAGTACAAAGTATATGGTGCATCATCTATTTCAAGTAATTTTTTCGGATATTTTGAATCACCGTATGTAGTAAATTTTATACTGTTTTTCCATAATTTTTCTTTGTACAAATTTATATCGAATTTTTTCATATTTTTTAGAATAAATTCGTAAATTTTAGGATCTACTTCTAGAAGTTTTTTTGCATTATCGTAGATAATATCATCTAATGTATTATAATTTTCAATAATTGGACCTATCCAATTATAATTCGTGTTTAAACTACTCAAAAATAATAATAAATCTGAATCCATAATTTACCCCTTTTCTTTACATATAGAATACCATTAATATTTATTTTTTTACAATAAAAAAAGTCGACTATTATAAAATAATCGACTAATTTTTAATAGATTACAACTGGCATTCCATTTTCAGACGAATTAAAAATTGTACGAACATGATTTATAGGAGTATTTATACAACCATGACTTCCAGCACCATTAAAGATTTGTCCACCGTAGGCGGCCCTTCCCTTTGTATCGTGAATTCCTACACCAGTATAGTCAATTTGCATCCAATAATCTACATGAACTTTATATTTTGATCCGTCTGGATTAAATCCTCTTAAAAATCTATCAGTTTCTTTTGACCAAATTTCAAATAAGCCTGTTGGTGTTTCGTGGTCAATTGATGGGTCTCCTGTAACAACAGGTGTGTCTAATACTAGTTTACCATCTTTAAAATACCACAAATGTTGTGCTCCCAAGCTTATTTCAATATAGCTTTTTCCAAGAACTCCATTATTTCGGCTTCTTCTGCTATATACTAAATCACTGTCTATGGTTTTACCGTTTTTTAAAGCATCTGTAATCATAGCTACTGTTTGTTTTTTGTTAATTTCATTTCCAAAAACTTTTGCTTTAACTTTTATGGATTTACCATTATGAGTTGTAAAATCAAAATCTTTTCCAACAACTTCAAATTTTTCTTTCAAGTCATCTACAAAAATTCTAACTTTTTTATCTTCAAACTTATAATTTTCATCTAAGAAAATAGAATTATCTTCTATTTTTTGTGATTCTCCGTTTGGCAATTTTAAAGTAATAGAAGCTTTTGCAATATTTTCAAGTTCTTTTTTGTTTGGCTCCAATGATTTTTTTGTAACTTGAGGATTAATATATTCTGAAGATAATTTGATTTCATCCTTGTGTTCATTAAAACCTTTTATTACGGATTCACAAACTTTATCCAAATCAAGCTTATTACCTAATTCTTCAGGTTTGATTATTGCTTTTTTGTTTTCAAAAATCAATTGGGCGTTTTTTGGTTCTTTGATATTTTTGAATAGCTCACTATTTTTAATCGTTTCTTTTAATTTTTTAGAATCTACACTTTTCTTAACTTTTACATCTGTTTTTATTCCTTTAATAAGTTCTACTGGCCACAAAAAACCATGTTGTACATAGGTTTGATTTTCCAAAGCAACTTGTTTTAAACCCGCTTGTGAATTATTCAATGTAACAGTTTTATTATCTCTTCCTATAATTGATGTAGTTTGCTCATCAAAAATGTTTTTAACATCAGAAATTTTTCTTACTCCTAAACTTTCACCATTAATTTTCGCGTTAGGATAAGTCATGAAGCTAAAAAATATTGAAACCAATATATAAATACCTAAAAGAATTGAAACAACCCAAATCCATGATTGCGATTTTTTTGATTCTTTCAGTTTATAGATACTATCATTTTTTGAAGACTCATTATTCATTTGACTAGTTTTATTGTCTTCATCTTTTTGTAAATCATTTTTCAATTTATCACCTTCTATTAATTATTCCTGTACCTAGAATGATATCATAAATACACAACACTAGTAAACATTTATATTAAATTATACTTTTTCTATAATCTATACTTAATCAAATTTGTGATAATTTTAAATAAAATAACAAAGATTTGCTTTAAAATTGTAAAAAATGATGTATAATTAAATTGATAATACAAATAAAGGGGTGAATTATGGAAAATATTAATCTGGTAGTTTTATCTGATTCTACCGGGGACACAGGTGATCAAATAGCAAGAGCCGCTTTAGCTCAATTTGATATTACTTGTGAAAATGCTAAATTTCACTTATTTGGACATATCCGATCTATTGAGCATCTTAATTCTACATTACAAAAATGCTTAGAAATGGATAATATTATCATATATTATAGTTTAGTTGAAGAAAGTTTAATTGATAGTTTAAAGAAATTTTGTGATATGAATAATCTCATATCGGTAGATATTTTAACTCCATCAATTGTAGCCATCCAAAGGCTAACAAAACGATCTCCAGCAACAAATCCAGGTGCATTACGTAAACTTGACGAACATTATTTTAGAAGAATCGATGCAATAGAATTTGCTGTACGATATGATGATGGAAAAGATCCAAGAGGAGTCGCTAGAGCTGATATAACGATTATTGGTGTTTCTAGAACTTCGAAAACACCATTATCTATGTATCTTGCAAATAAGCATTACAAAGTTTGCAATATTCCACTTGTACCAGAGTCACCAGTCCCAAAGGAACTTTTTGAAATCGAACCAAAAAGAGTCATCGGTCTTACTAACTCTCCTGATAAGCTAAACAAAATCAGAAAAGAAAGACTAAAATCTATGGGATTGCCAACTGAAAGTACATACTCTGATTTGGGTAGAATACTTGACGAATTAGATTATGCTGAGAAGGTAATGAAGAAAATCGGATGTCCTATAATAAACGTTTCTGACAGAGCAATTGAAGAAACGGCAGAAGTTATTATCAGACATCTAAAAAAAATGAATGATTAAAAAGGAGTTTTTTAAATGACAGAAAAATATGTTTACAGTTTTAAAGAAGGTAATAAAGACATGCGAAGCCTTCTTGGTGGAAAAGGTGCCAACTTAGCCGAAATGACTAATATGGATATACCTGTTCCAACAGGATTTACTATTACTACTGAAGCTTGTAACAAATTTTATCAAGAAGACGAAAAATTATGGGATGGATTATTTGAAGAAATCAAATCTCATATTGAAGAAACAGAAAAAGAATTAAACAAAAAATTTTCCGATGAAGAAAATCCTCTACTGTTTTCTGTTCGTTCTGGAGCTGTAATATCAATGCCAGGCATGATGGACACAATCTTAAACCTAGGTTTAAATGATAAATCTGTTATCGGTTTAGCCAAATCAACTAATAACGAAAGATTTGCTTATGATTCTTATAGAAGATTTATTCAAATGTTTTCAGATGTTGCAAGAGAAATTCCTAAAGTATTATTTGAAAACGAATTAGATAAAGTGAAAGAAGAAAAAAACTTTACAGATGATACAGATCTTGATACCGAAGATTTAAAGAAAATTGTTGAAAAATTCAAAGAAATCTACAAAGAAGAAATTGGCGAAGATTTTCCACAAGACCCTATCGATCAATTACGATATGCTATAGAAGCTGTTTTTAGATCTTGGAATAATCCTAGAGCCAAAATTTATAGACAATTAAACGGCATCGACGATAATTTAGGTACTGCAGTAAACATTCAATCAATGGTATTCGGTAACATGGGAAATACATCTGGAACAGGTGTTGCATTCTCAAGAAACCCTGCAACAGGTGAAAATAAATTATTTGGTGAATTCTTAATGAATGCACAAGGTGAAGATGTTGTTGCTGGTATAAGAACTCCTCAACCAATCAGTCAATTACAAGACGTTATGCCTGAAGTATATGAACAATTCCATTCTATAACTAAAAGATTAGAAGAACACTACAGAGATATGCAAGATTTGGAATTCACAATTGAAAATTCTAAATTATATTTACTTCAAACTAGAAACGGAAAAAGAACTGCTATCAGCGCACTAAATGTCGCAGTAGATCAAGTAAATGAAGGTTTAATTTCAAAAGAAGAAGCTATTTTAAGAATTGAACCAAATAGTTTAAATCAACTCCTACACCCTACTTTTGATCAAAAAGAATTAGAAAATGCTGAAGTTATTACAAAAGGTTTAGCTGCTTCACCTGGAGCCGCTAGTGGTCACGTTTATTTTAGTGCTGAAGATTGTAAAACAGCTGCATCTAATGGCATTAAATCAATATTAGTTCGTCAAGAAACATCTCCTGAAGATATTGAAGGTATGATTAAAGCCGAAGGTATATTAACTGCAAGAGGAGGTATGACATCTCACGCTGCAGTAGTTGCACGTGGAATGGGTGCATGCTGTGTAGCAGGTGCTAGTGAAATAAGAGTAGACGAAGAGAACAAAGTAATCAGAGGTAAAAACATCGAAATCAAAGAAGGAGATTTGATTTCATTAGATGGTAGCACTGGATATGTTTATAAAGGAGAAATTTCTAAAGTAAGTCCAGAACTAACTGGTAACTTTGCACAATTTATGCAATGGGTTGATGAAATTAAAAGATTAGGTGTAAAAACTAATGCAGATACTCCAAAAGATGCACATCAAGCAAAAGAATTTGGTGCTGAAGGAATAGGATTAACAAGAACTGAGCACATGTTCTTCAACGAAGAAAGAATTCCAATCGTTAGACAAATGATTCTCTCAAACACTACCGAAAGAAGACAAAAAGCTCTTGATAAATTAAGACCTTTCCAAGAAGAAGACTTTTACAACATTTACAAAGAAATGGGAGATTTATCAGTTACTATCAGACTTTTAGATCCACCACTTCATGAATTCTTACCAAAAGAAAAACATGACATTGAAGAATTAGCGAAAGAAATGGATTTAACTTACGATGAAGTAAATGATATTATTTTAGAACTTCACGAAGTAAACCCAATGCTTGGACACAGAGGTTGTAGATTAGCTGTAACTTATCCAGAAATTTATAGAATGCAAGCAAGAGCAATTATTAGTGCTGCTCTAAAAGTTAAAAAAGAAACTTCACATGAAATAGTTCCTCAAATTATGATTCCGCTTGTTGGAGAAAAGAGAGAATTAAAATACGTTAAGGATCAAATAATTGAAGAAATCAATCAAGTATTTGAAGAAACAAATCAAAAACTAGATTATGAAATTGGTACTATGATTGAAATACCAAGAGCTTGTTTAATGGCTGATGAAATTGCCGAAGAAGCTGACTTCTTCAGTTTTGGTACAAATGACTTAACTCAAATGTCATTTGGTTTCTCACGAGATGATGCTGGTAAGTTCTTATCAGAATATAAAGAAAAGAAAATCTATTCAAGAAGTCCATTTGAAAGATTAGACCAAGAAGGTGTTGGTCAGCTAATCAAAATTGCTATTGAAAGAGGTAAATCTTCAAATCCTGATTTGCACGTAGGTATTTGCGGTGAACATGGTGGAGATCCTGAAAGTGTTGAATTCTGTCACAGAATTGGATTAGATTATGTATCTTGTTCCCCATACAGAGTTCCAATTGCAAGATTAGCAGCAGCTCAAGCAGCAGCAAGAGAAAATTTAAAATAATTAGGTTAATTAGATAGAGTAAACATGTTTACTCTATCTTTTTTTTGATTTCTAATAACTTATTATAGAAACAATTTGTGGTATAATGTATGAAGTTAAGGAAGTGATAAAATGGCTTACGAAATGATTACACTTAGTAGTGAAGAACATGATAATTTTGTTAAAAACCATAAATATGGAGAATTAAATCAAATATATAAATGGCAATTTGTAAAAAAAGGATGGATTGGAAAAAATATTGGAATTAAAAAAGATGGCAAACTTGTTGGCGCCTGTTTAATTTTATTGAAAAAACTCCCGGTTCTTCCCTATTATTTTGCATATGCTCCAAAAGGACCAGTAATTGATTATGAAAATAAAGAAGATTTGAAAGCAACTATCCAAATTTTAAAGGATTTCTGCAAAAAGAGTAAAGTTTTTGCATTGAAATTTGACCCTCAAGTTTCTGTGGAAACTGATGGATTGATTGATTACTTAAAAGAACTTGGATGTTACCATCATGGTTTAAAAAAAGGGTTAGAATATAATCAACCTAGATATTATATGATAACTGATATAGATAAATCTGAAAAAGAAGTTATGAATTCTTTTCAATCTAGAACTAAAAGTGTTGTAAAAAAATCGTTGAAAAACGGACTTGAGTGTAAAAGATGTGACAAGAATGAATTATCTAAGTTTTCAAAATTAATGGAAATTACAGCTAAAAGAGATGAATTCAATCACAGAAGTCATGAATATTTCGAGAATTTATATGATGTTTTAAATCCAGATGATGATTGTGAATTATACCTAACTAAGCTTATTCCATCAAGTGTAAAAAAATCAAATGAAGATGAATTAGATCAAATAGATAAACAAGAGCTAAAAATTAAAAATAAATTGGAAAAAGATATAACTGAAGAAAAAAAGAATAATTTCTTAAAAGAACTAGATGTATTAGATAATAGAAGAAAAAGATGTAAAGATTTAATCGAGCAAATGAATGGATACATCGAAAATGATGTTGATGAAATTGTATTATCAGGAGCATTATTAACATTTTGTGGAAAAAAATCATACTATCTTTACGGAGCATCTTCAAATGATTTTAGAGATTTAAGTCCAAATTATTTAATGCAATGGACTATGATGAAAAGAGCTATAGAAAAAGGATGCACATCTTATGATTTCGGTGGAGTATCAGGATATACTCCGGAAGATAATGTAGAAGACCATGAATCCGGATTATATGAATTCAAAAAAAGATTTGGCACCGAAATGATAGCTACAATTGGAGAGTTTGACATAGTGTTTAATAAATTTATAAATAAATTATTTGAATTTGCACTAAAACACAGATAATATAAAAACTAGGATTGATATAATAATCAATCCTAGTTTTTTAATCCAATAAATATTTTAATTTATTTTTGTAAACTTTTCTGTAAAATACAATAAACAAGCTAATTCCCTTACATATAACAAGTGAAGATATAATTACCCATATCCATTCAATTCTCAAGTTATTATACATAACCAGAAGGGACAATGGAATTCTGATAAAATTAAATATAATTCCGTTTATAGAAGGATACTTAGTTAATGAAATTCCATTCAAAAATCCAGTAGTAGCTATTTCTACACACATAAATATTTCAGAAAGCGATAATATTCTTAAATACACTACCCCTATATTTAAAGTATCAAGATCATCTGGAATAAATAGCTTAAATAATTGAGGAGCAAAAGTGAATAAGAATATAGTTGTGAATATTCCAATACCAACACATATCTTCATACCTTTTTTGTATCCTTCCATTACTCTGGAATAGTTTTTCGCTCCATTATTTTGAGCAATAAAGGTAGATAATGCAACACTGAATCCACCTACAGTTAACCATGTAATAGATTCTATTTGATTGCCTATTTTTTGTGCAGCTATAGCTTCTTTTCCCCAATGAGCTATAATAGCAGCCATTATTATAGAAAACGTCGCAAAAAGGCATTCTTGGAGGGCTATAGGAAATCCTAAATCAAAAAGCCTTTTTGCATAAATTAAATGCATTTTTTCTTTCAAGTATTTAAAATATTCAAATCTAACTATCATAAACATAATACATGCTGACATTTGAGCGATAAAAGTGGCAAGGGCGGCCCCTTTTATTCCCATTGGTTTTATAAAACCAAATCCAAATATCAAAACAGGGTCTAATACTATATTAATTCCCAAAGCAATTGTGTTTATTATAAAAGGAATTTTACTTTCCCCCTGTCCATTTAATATTCCTGTTAGAACTGGATTTATGAAGTTAAAAAATATTGAAGCTACAAAAAATCCGTAATACTCAAATGCTAGTTTTGTGACCGATTCATCCAGATTAAAGAAATTTATTATTTGTACTTTAAATAAAACCATTAATAAAATAAATACAAATCCAACTATTAATGCAAATTTTATCGCATTAGATATGTATTTTTGTACAGAATCCATATCCTTTTTACCAATGCAATCTGCTACAGATATTTGTGCACCTACGCTTAACATCATACATATCGCATAACTCAACCATCCAAAAAACCCTACAGTTCCAGCCGCAGCTACTGATTCTATAGACAATCTTCCCAACCAAAATAAGTCCATCAGATTATAACTCATCTGTATAAAAGATGTTGCCATAATTGGTAATGATAAGCTTATTAATTCCCTATAAATATTACCTTCAGTAAGATTTCTAGTTTTCAATTAACACCATCCTTTATATATTATTTCTTAATTTTATCAAATCTTCTTTAGTAAAATTGTATTTTTCATGGCAAAAATCACATACCAATTCAGCCTTTCCATCCTCTTCAATCAATTCATTTAACGTTTTTTTTCCCAATGAAATCAAAGATCTTTCAACTCTATCTCTATTGCAATCACATAAATATTTTACTTCTTTTTCACCCAATAATTTTAAATCAAAGTCTGCAAATAATTGATTTAAAACGTCAAAAGGATTTTCATGATTTACAAATAGAGAAGAAATTGGTGGGAAATTATTAATATCTTTTTCCAATTTATCAATTAATGATTCATCATATCCTGGCAATGCTTGAATAAATAATCCTCCAGCGCTTTTTATCGATAAATCAGTATCTACCAAGACACCTAAAGCCACAACTGTTGGTCTTTGATCAGATTGATAGAAGTAATTACTAAAATCTTCAGCTATTTCACCACTAACTAAACTAGTTTGACCTATATAAGGTTCCTTTAATTTAAAATCTTTTATAACAGTAAGTAGACCATCATTTCCTACAAAATTACCAACATCCAATTTTTTATTAGATTTTGGTGGTAAATCAACTTCTGGATGACTTACATAACTCTTTACCTCTCCTCTACCGTTAACTGTAGAAATTAACATTCCACCTGGTCCGTTTCCTTGTAAATTTAATGTAATATTGTGTTTGTCATTTTTTAATTCGTGACTCATAATTGACGCCATAGTACTTAATCTTCCCAACGCAGCGGATGCTGTTGCTGATGTATTATGAATATCTCTTACTGATTGTACTAACTCCGTAGAATCTACAATTATAAATCTAAATGATTCTGTAGAATCGGTAGCAATATATAATTTATTTATCATATAACCTCCAAATAAAAAACCCCCTAAAAAGGGGCATATTAATAATATTTTATTATAATTTTTTTACATTACAAGCTTGAAGACCTCTAGGTCCATCGGCGATATCAAATTCAACTTCTTGATTTTCTTCTAGTTTCCTATATTCGCCGTTATCTTCCAATGCAGTATAATGCACAAACACATCTCCATGATCTTCTGTTGAGATAAATCCGAAGCCTTTTGTAGCATTAAACCATTTTACAGTCCCTTTTGTCATATTTCCTCCAATATTTAACGTAGTTTTCATTTACTATATTAATATAACATACACAATAAAAATATACAACGAAATAATTATCGTTACCTAATAACATATAAATAATGCGCGTTGGGTACAATTATTAAGAGTTTTACCTGTATCAAAATCTATTATTTTAACAGTATTAAAACCACTGTTGTACAACATAAATCTTAGTGCATCCAAACTATAAACTTTTTCTGTTTGAGTTTCCCTAATCCTTTGATAAGAATTATCCTGATTTTTCACAAAAAAGTCAATATAAAAATCTATCAAATTATCTTCTTCATAATATTGATTAACCCAAGTATAAAAAATATCCTCATATTCATACACAAAGTGATTGTTACCCATTACTTCTATTAGCTTATAAGGAGTGTTTACATCAAACATAAACACTCCTGTACAATTTTCATTAATATTTGAGAACAAATTCTGTAGTTTTTCTGAGTCTAGTATATAGTTTATTGTATCTAAAGTAGAAAAAATAAAATCATAATTTTTTGTTAGCTCTAATTGACATAAATCCTCATTAATAATATTGATATTAGAAAATTTATCTGCACAAATTTTCAACATTTCTTTACTAAGATCCACTCCAGTATAATTAATTGAAGAGTTATAGAAGTATTTTGTCATATTTCCACTGCCGATTCCTAACTCAAGAATAGATTCTGGTTTTATGTCTAATTTTTTTAATTCTTTTTTGATAACTTCAGAATACTCTTCATAATCAATATCAAAAGTTAATTTATCATAAATATACGCAAATTCTTTATACATCTTGATTCCAAATGAAAATGTAAGGTATATTTCGATATGATGATTTATAGTTCAAACCATAACCAACTATAAAAACATCATCAATTTCAAAACCAACGTAATCTGCGTTATATTCAACTTGTCTTCTGCTTGGTTTATCTAGCAATACACATGTTTTAACACTTTTTGGATTTTTTTGTTTAATATATTCCAAAGTATTTACGATTGTATTTCCAGAATCAATAATGTCATCAACTATTAACACATCATAGTTTTCTAAATTTTCTCTTACATCAGTAAGGATTTCTACTTTACCTGTTGATTTTTCAGCGTCTTCATAAGAAGATGTAGTCATAAAATCAATACAAATTGGCATATCTATTTGTCTAACCAAATCAGACATGAACATAAAACTTCCTCTAAGAAGAGATACTACACATAAATTCTTATCTTTGTAATCTTTGGTAATTTGAGCACCTAATTCTTTAACTTTTTCTTTAATTTGTTGTTCACTTAATAATATTTCTTCTTTCATTATTCACCCCTGTATTTGAACTATTTACATTCTCATCTATCTTTTTTTCAATCTTCTCTAATTATACTAAAATTTTATTTAAAGTATATTGTACGCTGACCAACACCATAATCAAAACAAAACCAAATATGATTTTGAATTTCATTACATATTTTCCTTAATAGAACTAATAGAATTATTAATATCGTCAATTAAATGTGAATATTTTTCGACTTTTTCTTTTTCTTTTTCGACAAGTGCTTCAGGAGCTCCTTTTAAGAATCCTTCATTTTTTAGTTTTGATTCCGCTCTCTTTAATTCTGATTTAGCTGTATTTAATTCTTTTTCTAGTCTTTCTAATTCTTTAGAATAATCAATTAGATCATTCAATGGAATAATGATTTTATAAGAATCTTTAACAATTACTATATTATTATCTTCTGATATATCTTCGTTAACCTTATATTCGTTAATAGAAACACTTGATCTAAATAGTGACTCTAGTTTTTTAAAATCTTCTTCCAAGCTCTTATCAGATGTCAATATATATATATCAGATTGTTTTTTAGGCGCAATATTCATTTCTTGTCTTGAATTTCTAATACTAATTACAGATTCAACTAACTTGTCAATAATTTGCTCTTCGTTTTTATATGACTTTGTTTCAGAATATTTTGGCCATGTTTCGTTAATCAACATATCATTTTTATTAGGAAGATAGCTATATATTTCTTCTGTGATATATGGCATAAATGGATGTAATAATTTTATTACATTAGTCAACGTATAAATCAAAACTGAGATTGCAGATTCTTTTAAAATAGAATCATCTCCATAGAGTCTTGGTTTAACTAATTCAATGTACCAATCACAGAACACATTCCAAGTAAAATCGTATATTTTTTCAGCTGCTATACCAATTTCATATTTATTTAAATTAGTAGATACTTCATCAATGACATCATTTAAGCTTGATATAATCCACTTGTCTTCAATTTGTAATTCGACATCATTGATGTTTTTAACATGATCTTCTACATTCATGAAAACAAATCTGGATGCGTTCCATAATTTATTGCAGAAATTTCTATTCGCTTCTACTTTTTCCATGTAGAATCTTGAATCATTTCCAGGAGTATTACCAGTGATTAACGCAAATCTTAACGCATCTGCTCCATATTGATCTATAACTTCTATAGGATCAATACCATTTCCTAAAGATTTTGACATTTTTCTTCCTTGAGAGTCTTTAACTAATCCTGTCAAGTAAACATCTTTGAAAGGAACTTCTCCTAAATTATAAAGTGAAGAGAATACCATTCTAATTACCCAGAAGAAAATAATATCATATCCTGTTACTAGAACATTTGTAGGGAAGAAATATTTCAAATCTTCTGTTTCGTTTGGCCATCCTAATGTGGAAAAAGGCCATAATGCAGATGAGAACCATGTATCCAAAGTGTCTGGATCTTGAGTATATTTTTCAGGGTCTGGATTTTTTCTTGCAACCACAACTTCACCTGTTTCATTATGGTAATAAACCGGAAGTCTATGTCCCCACCATAATTGACGAGAAATACACCAATCTCTAATGTTTTCTAACCAATTTACATAAACTTTTTCGAATCTTTTTGGAATAAATCTAATTTCTTCATTTTTATAAGCGTCTAAAGCTAATTTTGCTAACTGTTCCATCTTAACAAACCATTGTTTACTGATTAATGGCTCAACAGTAGTATGGCATCTTTCACAATGACCTACGGCATGTTCATGTTCTTTTACTGAATCTAGTTGTCCGATTTTTTCCAAATCTTCGATAATTAATTTTCTTGCTTCATATCTATCTAATCCAGAATATTTACCATATCCGTCAACAATCTTTGCATCCTCATCAATTACAACACATTGACCTAGCTCATGTCTTGCACCTACTTCAAAGTCATTAGGATCATGTGAAGGAGTAATCTTAACAATTCCAGTTCCAAATTCCATATCCACATAGCTATCAGCAATAACTTTAATTTCTCTATTAACTAATGGTAATATCAAAGTCTTTCCAACAATGTCAGTATATCTTTCATCATCTGGATTTACAGCGACTGCCAAATCACCCAATAATGTTTCTGGTCTAGTAGTAGCTATTACAATATAATCATCAGAATCCTTGAATTTATATCGAATATTCCAAAAATGTCCCGATTCATCTTCGTGGACAACTTCTATGTCGCTTATTGCAGTATGACAATTTGGACACCAATTTACAATTCTGTCACCTTGGTAAATCAAATCATCATTGTACATTTTTATGAATACTTCTTCTACTGCTTCTGTTAAATTGTCATCAAGAGTAAAAGCTTCTCTACTCCAATCACAAGATACTCCTAATTTTTTTAATTGATTTTTGATATTTCCACCGTATTCACGTGTCCAGTCCCAAGATGCTTCCAAAAATCCATCTCTACCTAAAGATTCTTTGGATTTTCCTTCTTCTTTTAATTTACTTACAACTTTTGCTTCAGTTGCAATACTAGCATGATCTGTTCCTGGAACCCAAAGAGCACTATATCCATCCATTCTATTTTTTCTAATCAATATATCTTGAATAGTGTTATTTAACGCATGTCCAAGGTGTAAATTACCTGTTACATTTGGTGGTGGCATTACAATTGTAAATGTTTTTTTATCATTATCAATAACGCCTTTGAAGTAACCTTCATTTTCCCAAATTTTATATATCTTATCTTCAAAATCTTTTGGATTGTAATTTTTTTCTAAATTTTTCATAATTCTCCTAAATTTTATTTAAAATATGGATTGTATTTCTTTTCGTCACCAATATTAGTTTCTGGTCCGTGTCCAGGATAAACTTTTATATCATTATTTAAAAGTTTTAGCTTTTCAACACTATTTTTAATGTCTTCAAAACTTGCAGTTGGCAAATCATATCTACCTATTGAATTCTTGAACAACATATCTCCTGAAAACATTACATCCTTGTAAATATAGCAGCTAGAGCCATAAGTATGACCTGGAGTTTCTAAAACTGATATTTTAGAATCATTAAACTCAATCGTATCTCCTTCTTTTATATAATAATCTGCTTTTAAAGTAATTGGATTTCCAACTTTTCTTGTATAATTTTTTTCAGGATCTTCAAGTAAATCTTTTTCTTTTTCTGGAGCGTAAATAACTGTATTTAGCTTATTTTTTAATTCTTCAGCTGCAAATATATGATCAAAATGACCATGTGTAATCAATATAAATTGTATTTCTAAATTACGATTTTTGATATATTCACAAATATCATCAGCTTGTGCACCTGGATCCACAACAAAACATTTATTATCTTCCGATAAAATGTACATGTTTTCTCCATATTTTGTAGTAACTATTTTGTCTAATGTCATTATTCACTCCTACTATCTATAATTATCGTAACTGGTCCATCATTTGTAAGTGATACCTTCATATCAGCTCCAAATTCCCCAGTTTGAAAAGGTACATTTTCTTTTTTTAACTCTTCAATAAACTTTTCGTATAAATCTCTAGCAAATTCTCCTTTGGCACATTTATCAAATGATGGTCTATTCCCTTTTCTAGTACTTGCATACAATGTAAACTGAGAGACAAGTAAAATTTCATAATTTAAATCTTTAATTGAAAGATTAAGCTTATCTTCTTCATCAGAAAATATTCTTAAATTAACAAGTTTTCTGATGCAATAATCAATATCCTGTTCATTATCTTCCCTATGAATTCCTAATAGTACTAAAAAACCATCTTTAATTTCACTTTTTGTTGTACCATCTATTTCGACGTTTGTTTTATTAACTCTTTGAACTAATAATTTCATTATGAATTCACCCTAAAAACGTCTATAGTTCCTTTAATATTTTTAATTCTAGCAATTACTGTATCGATCTGAGAACTAGAACTAATTTCTAATATTATATTAATTGTTACCGTTTTATCTTTATTTGTTCTAGTGTTAAATGTTTTAATGTTTAATTTGCACTCACTTATAACTTTAGTTATATCAGCAAGATAACCGACATTACTAAAAGATATTATTTGAAGTTCAACTTGATAATTATGATTGATTAAATTATTGCCCCATCTAACTGTGATTAATCTATCTTTGTCATTGACTGATTTTACATTGGAACAATCTCTTCTGTGAACACTAATTCCTCTACCTCTAGTAATGTAGCCGACTATTTCGTCACCAGGAATTGGGTTACAACATTTAGCCAGTTTTATTTCTACATTATCAATTCCATCAATTACTACTCCACTTTCTTTTGGCTCTTCATTAACAAAATCGACATGATTTGGTTTATTAACAACTTGGTCTGTTTCATAATAGTCTTTGTGATATTCCTTTAGCTTAGGAATAACTTGCGTAACCCTTGTGGAACCATAACCAATAGCAGCGTACAAATCATCAGTAGATGAAAAGCTTAATTTACTTGCAATTTCTTCAAGCCATTCTCTTTTTAGTAATTCATTGAAACTATAGCCCATTTTTGCAACTTCTTTTTCAAGCATATCTCTTCCAGAAACAATATTCTCAGTTCTTTGTTCTTTTTTAAACCACTGTTTAATTTTTGTTTTAGCTTGAGATGTTTTTACAATTTTAAGCCAGTCTTTTGAAGGACCTGAATTTGGATTTGTGAGAATTTCAACAACATTTCCTGTTTTTAATTTGTAAGTTAATGGTACAATCTTTCCGTCGACTTTTGCACCAACACATTTGTTTCCTACTGCAGAGTGAACTTTGTACGCAAAATCAATCGGTGTTGAACCAGATGGCAAATCCATTACATCACCTTTTGGTGAGTAAACAAAAACTTCATCATTGGCGAATTCTTCTTTGAATAAATCCATGAATTCTTTTGAATCTGTATAATCTTTTTGCCAATCCATGATTTCTCTTAGCCACGCTAATTTGCTATCATATTTTGATTTTTTATTAGTAGTACCTTCTTTGTACTTCCAATGAGCAGCAATACCATATTCAGAAGTTTTATGCATTTCCCAAGTTCTAATTTGTATCTCATAAGTTCTTCCGTCATGAGCTAATATTGTAGTGTGTAAAGATTGGTACATATTAGGTTTTGGTGTTGCAATATAATCTTTGAAAGTATTAGGGATTGGTCTGAAAAATCTATGAGCAATTCCTAAAACATCATAACATTCACTTTCTTTATTGACTATAACTCTGATGGCTGATAAGTCTTTAATTTCTTCAAAAGCCAAATGTTTTTTGTACATTTTTTTATATATTGAAAATACACTTTTTGGCCTTCCAAAAATCTCCGCTTTTATATTATATTTTTCAAGTTCATCTTGAAATTGTCTTATAATATTTTGTATTTGGGATTCTCTTTGTTGTCTAGTTTCGTTTATTTTATTTACTATATCTTGATAAATATTTGGTTCCAAATACTTTAAGCTTAAATCTTCTAATTCCCATTTTATTGTAGACATACCAAGTCTGTGAGCAAGTGGTGCATAAATTTCTAAAACTTCATTGGCTTTTTCTATCTGCTTTTCACGAGTCATGTATTCCAAAGTTCTCATATTGTGAAGCCTGTCAGACAACTTAATTATTATAACTCTAATGTCTTTGGCCATTGCCAATATCATTTTCTTTAAATTTTCTGCTTGATTATCTTTTTTAGTTTTAAATTTGATTTGTTTTAATTTTGTAACACCATCGACCAGGTCAGCTATTTCCTTGCTAAATAAATACTCTAAATCTTCGTAAGTTATTTCTGTATCCTCTACGACATCGTGAAATAGCCCGGCTATGATAGTTGCATCATCCATGTTCAAAGAAGCCAAAATTTTAGCTACAGCCATCGGATGAATTGCATAAGGCTCACCAGAATTTCTAAATTGTCCCTCATGAGCTCTAACCATGTAGCCATATGCTCTAGTTATCTCATCTACATCAGTATTTGGATTATATGATTTTATAGATTTTATCAAACTTTGTAAATCCGATTGTTCATAATGCATAAAGCTACCTCCTAATAATTATTTTGTTATAATTATACCATAACATGAGCATTATTGTTAACACTTACCTTAAATCAATTAAATTTAATTGAATATTCTTAACATTATTAAAATCATTAATCTCAGGGTAGTATATTATATCTATTTTTGCATTACTAGCAATACTGTTTTCAAGTTGAATCATTACATTTTCACCGAATTTTTCTAATAAATAATTATATTTTTCTATAGCTTCTGAAAACATAATTGCATCAATTGTTTTATTATTTTTGAGTAATTTCAACTTCAAAACATTCTTATTTTTTCCAATCATCCTTGCAAAAATAATTTCCAAGTTTTTATCTCCCAAAATCGGTCTAGGATTATCCTTGCCAAAAGGACGAAGACGATCGATTTCTTCTATCAAATCAAAATCTATCTTGTCTACATAAAAGCTTGAATCAATAAGGATTTTTTTTACAAAATCCTCTTTGGTAAGTCTACTTCTTTGATTAACTTTAGTTCTAAACTCATCTAATTTATCTACTTCAATTGATAATCCACACGCCATAGGATGACCACCAAATGATACAAACAGTTCTCTAAACTCATCAAATTCTTTGAATATATCATACTCTGAAATACTTCTTCCTGATCCTTTAAGAACATCTTGATTTTCTGATTGTGTTAGTATTAACGTTGGTTTATTGTATTTATCTTTAATTCTTCCAGCTATGATTCCACAAACACTTTCATGAATTCCTTCAACATTACAAATCAATATATCATCATTTATCAGTCCTGTGTTTTCAATTATTTCGACAGCTTTATTAAATCCATCTTCTGTTAATTTTTTTCTTTTTTCATTGAGATCAACTAAAACTTTAGCGTAAGCTTCTACATTATCCATGTTTTCATCACGAAATAGTTCAACGCCTAATTTTGCAGTATCTAATCTTCCGGCGGCGTTAATACATGGACCAATAATAAATCCTAAACTGTAAACATTTACTCCATTTTTAATTCCAGTCATATCAATCAAGCATTTTAATCCGTAATTCTCTGTATTATTGATTTCTTCTAATCCTTTAATCACAAAATATCTATTTTCGTCCTTTAAATCTACGATATCACATACAGTTCCCATTGCTACATATTGGAGCAAATTTTCACATTGTAACATACCGTATCCTTTTTTGATATTTATAGCCTGAATTAATTTATAAGCAACCCCTGCGCCACATAAACTTTTAAATGGATAATTGCAAGTCAGCTGTTCGGGGTTAATGACTGCATCAGCATTTGGAATGATTTCTTTTCCATCAAGTTTTATTGTTTGGTGATGATCAGTTACAATTATTTTTATTCCATTTTGTTTGGCATAATCACATTGTTCTATAGCACTTATACCATTATCACATGTTACTATTAAATCAATATTATCTTCAATACATTTGTCTATTATGCTAAAAGAAATCCCATATCCATCAATCATTCTATTAGGAATATCATAAGAAAGTTTATCTGTAAAATATCCAAGTCCATCTAATAAAGTCATTGTCGATGAATTTCCGTCTTGATCGTAATCGCCAACTATTCTTATATTTTGCTCATTTTCAATAGCATTTATAATTATTTCCACAGCTTTGTCCATATCTTTCATTAAAAATGGATTATGATATGAATTTTCTGCATTAGGATTCAAAAAGGTTTCAAAATTTGTAATATCTCTATTTAATAAAATCTTTGCTATTAATGGATGAATATTATATCTTTGAGATACTTCGCTAAAATTATTACCTCTATTATTTATTAACCATTTATTCATTCATTTTCTCCAAATAAAAAAATGGATTTATAGCTCAAATTTTAAATTTGAGCTATAAATCAATTTCTATTTTTCTTCATTATCTTCTTTTTTGCTTTCTGTTGCTTTTGCTGCTTTTACATTTGATGCAATAGCATTTTTAACAAATTCAAGTCTTGTTTTTTGTGATGCAGTTTCCAAGATGACACTATCATCAGTTACAGAAACTATTGTTCCCTTAACTCCACCAATTGTAATTACTTCGTCTCCAACTTTTATAGCGTTTCTCATATCCATTAATTGCTTTTGTTGTTTTTGTTGTGGACGAATCATTAAAAAATACATTACAGCAAAAAGTGCAATCAAAGGCAATAATGATGCTAACATTTTTGGCATAATAATCCTCCTTAAATATTTACTTATTTAATATTATCACATTTTTGATGATAATCATAACCATAATTTCTATAGAATTCATCTTTGAATTCTAAGTATCTATCTTCTTCTATAGATTTTCTAATATTTTCCATCAATTTGATTAAAAATCTCAAATTATGAATAGACAATAATCTTGCACCTAAGATTTCATCTACATTTAGTAAATGTCTGATATATGCTCTAGTATGATTTTTGCAAGCATAACAATCGCAATTATCGTCAAGTGCAGAAAAATCATCTTTGTATTTTGCGTTTTTTACTACTAATTTACCTTTAGAAGTTAAGGCTGTACCATTACGAGCAATTCTAGTAGGAAGAACACAATCACACATATCAACACCATGTTCAACTGCTTCGAATAAGTAATCCGGTGTACCAACACCCATTAAATATCTTGGTTTATTTTCTGGCATAAAATCAGTTGTAAAATCTAATAAATCAATCATCAAATCTCTAGGTTCGCCTACGGATAATCCACCTATAGCATAGCCTGGCAAATCAAAATCAATTGTATTCTTAGCAGAATATTCTCTTAAATCTTTGTACATACCACCTTGAATAATACCAAAAAGATTTTGTTTATCAGTGTTTTTATGATAATCTTTACATCTTTTAAGCCATCTTAGTGTTCTTTTCATTGAGTCTTCTGTGTATTCATAACTTGCTGGATAAGGAACACATTCATCAAAAGCCATCATTATATCAGATCCTAAATCATTTTGAATTTCCATTGATTTTTCAGGAGAAATAAAATGTTTTGATCCGTCAATATGACTTCTAAACTGAACTCCTTCCTCAGTAATTTTTCTTGTCTTACTCAAACTAAAAACTTGAAATCCACCACTATCTGTTAGAATTGGTCTATCCCAATTCATGAATTTATGAAGGCCATCTGCTTTTCTGATAATTTCTTGACCCGGCTTTAAGTATAAATGATATGTGTTAGATAGAATTATTTGAGAACCAATAGATTTCAATTCATCATTGTTCATTGCTTTAACTGTTGCTCTTGTGCCTACAGGCATAAAAACAGGTGTTTTTATAACACCATGATTCGTTTCTATAGTGCCTGTTCTAGCTTTGCATTGAGACGATTTTTTCTCTAGTGTAAATTTAAACATTCTTGCCTCCATTTATGAACATAGCATCCCCAAAGCTAAAAAATCTAAAATCATTTTGCTTTGCTTTTTCATAAGCATCAAAAATGTATTCTTTCTTTGAAAAAGCACTTACCAACATCATTAAAGTAGACTTAGGTAAATGGAAGTTAGTTATTAAACTGTCCACGATATTAAATTCAAAGCCTGGATAGATGAAAATATCTGTCCAGCCACTTTCAGCTACTAGTCTTGAATTATTATTGTGTGTAACTGTTTCTAAAGTTCTTACGCTTGTAGTCCCTACCGCTATAATGTTATGTCCTTTACTTTTTTGTCGATTAATAATATCAACGGTTTCTTGACTTATAGTATAATATTCAGAATGCATATGATGATCTTTAACATCATCTACTTTAACCGGTCTGAATGTTCCTAATCCTACATGTAATGTTAAGAATACTACATAAATTCCTTTTTCTTTGATACTTTCTAAAAGTTCATTTGTAAAATGAAGACCTGCCGTAGGTGCTGCTGCACTTCCTTTGTGTTTTGAATAAACAGTTTGGTATCTTTCCTTATCATTCAATTTTTCTTTTATATATGGAGGAAGTGGCATATTTCCAAGTTCATCTAATCGTTCTTCAAAAATTCCTTCATAATCGAATTTTAAAATTCTAGATCCATCTTCTGTAATGTCTACGACTTTTGCGCTTACTTTATCAGAAAATTCTATTACTTGACCTAATTTCATTTTCTTTCCAGGCTTTACCAAACATTCCCACTTATCTTCTGTTTGTTGTAGAAGTAAAACCTCAATTTTTTCTTCTTTTCCTGGTCTGGGTCCAAAAAGTCTAGCGGGAATAACTCGTGTGTTATTACATACTAAAACATCACCAGGGTTTAAATAATCTATAATATTATAAAACTTTTTTATTTCTGTATTTCCGTTAAATCTATCCATAACCATTAGCTTAGATTCATCTCTTTTATCTAATGGAGTTTGAGCGATAAATTTTTCATCTAACTCGTAATCAAAATCATCTGTATTCATCTTATAAAATCACCTCTTTCTAACTATATTAAAATGTTTGTACGCTTTATCTGTGACAATTCTTCCTCTTGAGGTTCTATTGATGAATCCTATTTGCAACAAATAAGGTTCATAAACATCTTCAATAGTAATTCTTTCTTCGCCAGTGGCCGCTGCAATTGTATCAACACCAACAGGTCCACCATCAAAATTATTAATCATTGTCATTATTATTTTTCTATCAACATAATCTAGTCCACATTTGTCTACTTCTAACAAATTTAAACCGCGATTACTTATTTCCTTTGTAATGGTTCCATCTGCTCTTACTTCTGCATAATCCCTAACTCTTTTTAATAGCCTGTTAGCGATTCTTGGAGTGCCTCTACTTCGCCTTGCTATTTCCATAGCACCTTCTTCATCAATGCCTATTCCCAAAACACCCGCAGATCTAGTAACAATTTTCTTCAAACTTTCTATATCATATAACTCTAAGTTTAATAGAACACCAAATCTATCGCGAAGTGGTCCTGTCAATTGACCTGATCTTGTAGTAGCACCAATAAGTGTAAATTTCTCCAAATCTATTCGTAAGCTTCTTGCAGAAGGTCCTTTCCCCACTATAATATCCAAAGCATAATCTTCCATTGCAGGATACAAAATTTCTTCAACAGAACGATTAATTCTGTGTATTTCATCTATAAACAATACATCATCTTTTTGTAAATTTGTAAGAATACTTGCTAAATCAGAAGGCTTTTCGATTGCAGGTCCACTAGTAACCCTTAGGTTAACTCCCATTTCATTAGCTATAATGTGTGCTAAAGTAGTTTTACCTAATCCAGGTGGTCCATATAATAGAGCGTGATCCAATGGTTCATTTCTATTCTTTGCAGCTTCAATAAAAATTGACAATTTCTTCTTGACTTTATCTTGACCAATATAATCGCTCATCCATTTTGGTCTTAAATTAAAATCAATATCTTCGTCGCTTTTCGTAAAAGATGCTCCAACAATTCTATCGTTTTTATCTTCCATTTTCTCACCTACCTACTACTGTCCAAGCTTTTCATTGCTTTTTTCATTATATCTTCAATTGATAATCCAGAAATATCAGTGTTTTCGATAAATGCATCCACATCATTTTTAAAATAACCAAGTTGTAATAATGCTTCTCTTGCAAATTCTGAATCACTTGATTTTTTCACTTCTTTGTTAACAGGTTTTTCTGATGGCACAAAATCTTTTTCGATTTTTTCTTTTAACTCTAAAATAATCCTTGATGCTGTTTTTTTGCCAACGCCTGGTGCTTGTGTTAGAAGTTTAATATCATCAGTAATAATAGCGGTTTTACATTCATCAACTGTCATAGTTGATAGTATATTCATTGCATATTTTGGGCCAATAGATGTTACATCTGTTAACAAATTAAATAAGTCTCTTTCTTTTTGAGATGAAAATCCGTACAAAATACTTGCATCTTCTCTTTCGACAAATTCAGTATATACTTTATATTCATCAAATGCACTGACATTATCCCTAAAAAAATCAGTTATGAATATTTTATAACCAATTTTGTTGTTTTCCAATACTATGTAATTTTCATGAACTTCAGTAATAACTCCAATAATATACGAATACATATTATCTCCTATTTCATTTCATTTAGATATTTAAATTTACTTCCAAAAATGTGACACAAAGCCACAGCTACAGCATCTGCAGCATCATCAGGTTTAGGTATATCGTTAAATTTTAAAATTGTTTTAACAGTTTCTTGTACTTGTCTTTTATCAGCTCTTCCATATCCTACAACTGCTTGTTTAATTTGAAGAGGCGTATATTCATAAAGACATAAATTCTTATTGATACAGCTTAGAATTTCTACTCCTCTTGCTTGAGATACAGTTATTGCTGTCTTTACATTTTTATTGAAAAACAATTCTTCAAATGCACAATCTTCAGGTTGAAATTCATCGATAATTTTGTTCATCTCGTTGTAAATAAATGATAATCTGTCAGGTAATGGTGATTTTGAACTTGTTGTGATGCAACCATATTCAAGACATTTTATTTTGTTATTATCATAATCCAATATAGAATATCCAACGATTGCTATACCAGGGTCAATTCCTAAAACTCTCACTTATTATCAAATCCTATACTCTAATATATTTTAACATGTTTTAATATTATATCATAAACATTTTGACTTGTTAATTTGCCTATATGTTATAATATAATCAGTTAAAAGGAGAAAAAATGAAGACAATTTTAATAACTGGTGCCAGCGGAGGTATTGGAGAAGGAATTTGCAAAATGTTAGAAAATCATCCAGAATATAGAATCGTTGTGCACTATTTTAATAATGAAGATAAAGCTAAAGAAATCGTTGAAAATATTAGAAATAAAGGCATAGATGCAATATCATATAAGTGTGATTTAAGAAATTTTGATGAATGCAAAAAAATGTTCGAATTAATTAGAAATAAATTTAGATGTGTTGATATATTGATTAACAACGCAGGAATATCTATTGTAGATCAATTTCAAGATATTAAAGTTAATGATTGGTATAATATGTTTGATGTTAATGTGCATGGAACCTATCATATGTGCAAATTAGCATTGGAAGATATGTTAGATAAAAAGGAAGGAAATATTATTAATATTACTTCAATTTGGGGAATGATTGGCGGATCAATGGAATCTTGTTACTCAGCAACAAAAGCTGCAATAATAGGGCTTACAAAATCCTTAGCTAAAGAATTTGGATATAGTAACATTAAAATAAATGCTATTGCCCCTGGAGCTATAGATACACCTATGTTAGATAACATCTCAAAAGATGATTTAGATTATGTTGTAGAAGACACCCCTATGGGAAGACTTGGAACACCTGAAGATATTGCAAATCTTATAGAATTTTTAATATCAGATAAAAATTCATTTATGACTGGGCAAATATTAAGTCCAAATGGAGGTTTTGTAATTGTTTAAAGAAAATTTAACCGATATAAAAATTTTAATAGTTGAAGATGAGAAAAACATATCAAATGCAGAAAGAAAATACTTAGAAGTTGAAGGATTTCAAGTTGATCAAGCATTTGATGGACAAGAAGCTATTACTATGATTAATACAACAGATTATTCATTAATTATTTTAGACTTAATGTTGCCAAAAGTTAGCGGTGAAAAAGTTATGGAAGTAATTAGATCTAGAACTGAAACACCAGTAATCATGGTTACAGCTAAAGTAGATGAATCTGAAATATTAGAGGGTTTAAAACTTGGAGCTGACGATTATATTACTAAACCTTTCAGTTTAAAAATATTAGTTCAAAAAGTAAAAACAATTCTCAGAAGAGTTGAAAAGCTTGGCCTCCCAAAATCCGAAAAAATTTATTTTGATAATGGACGTGTAAGTATTTCTTTTGAAGATAACACGTTTATTAAAGACGGAGAAAGCATAAATCTTACTAGCAATGAATTTCAAATAATCAAAACTTTATTCTCTAATCCCAATAAAATATTTACGAGAGATGAAATAATAGAATTATCATTTGGTTATGATTATGAGGCTTTTGACAGAGCTATAGATACTCACATTAAAAATATTAGACATAAAATTGAAGATAATCCAAAAAAACCTCGTTATATTAAAACAATTTATGGAGTTGGATATAAATTAGGTGTATACGATGAAGCTTAAGTCGGAAATATTATATGAGTTTTTAAGAGCTATTATATTTCCTATCATGTTATTGTCATTTATTGCGGTATTCATTTTTCAATTATCATTCAAAAATTTTGTTGACAATGAAGAACTAAACAGACAAAACAAAATTGAACAGCTAACTAAAAACTTATTTTTAGATCAACAACAAGGACTAAGCATAAAAAGTATTGATAAGTACATGTGGTATTTGAGCGAGTTAGATCTTGATGTTATTTTTTATGACAATAACGATAAGGAATTATATTCTTTTAAAGAAGGATTGGAATTAGCTAAGAAAACTCCACTTTATAACACTATAGTAAAAGATGTATACGATGAAAACAACAAAAAAATAGGTCATATCAAATATATTTATAGGATTAATAATAATTTCAAACAAAGAGGAGAAGTATTCATAACAAACTTATTAAGATTAATAATTTTATCCACATTTTTATCATACTTTACAAGTTTGATAATATCAATTTTCCTTTCAAGAAAGGTGACTAATCCTATTGAAGAATTAACTCAAGCTACAGTCAATATAAGAAAACAAAACTACATTCTACCAATTATAAAAAGTAATATAGTTGAAGTAAATCAATTATCCCAAAATATCAATTACATGGCAAATTCATTAAAATCTCAAGAATTTAATCGAAAACAATATGCACAAAATATTAGTCATGAATTGAGAACCCCTTTAACTAATTTAAGGTTAAATTTAGAATTGATTCAAGACGGCATTATGGAACCTAATGAACAAAATGTAAGTACTCTTCTTATAGAAATTGATAGATTGACTAGCTTAATTAATCAGCTAAATAATACATTTAAAAAATCAACTCCAGAAACTATATATAATCCTACAGATTTTAATCTAACTGAATTTTTACATGAAATATTTAAATCTATGAAAACACAATATGATAAAGCAGGAGTTTTATTTGATATGGAAATATCAGAGGATTTGGATATCCATACTGACAAAGAAAAGTTAGCTAATATAATTATCAACTTATTATCTAATGCACTTAAAGCTTGTCAAACAAAAGATTCAGTATTATTAAGAGCTAGACATATCAACAGAAAAATTGTTATCTCCGTAAAAGATACTGGAATAGGTATTAGTGAAGAAAATAAGCCGAAAATTTTCGAAAGATTTTACAGAGTTGATGATTGCAGAAACACAAAAGAAAATGGTTACGGACTGGGTCTGTCAATTGTTAAAAACTACGCTGATATTATCGGTGCTGATATATCAGTTAATTCAAAACTAAACTTAGGTACAGTAATGATGATTTCTTTTAATGACGATATAATTGTAAAATAAAAAAAGATTGGTAACAGTATTGCTACCAATCTTTTTTTTATGACCAAATCTATAAGCCGTGTTCTGTATTTGATAATCATCTATCTAGACTAATTGTTACCAATTAGTTCAAGCAATCTACCTACCGGAGACGACGAGCAGCCGTCTTTAATCCTATTTGATTTTGCACTGAATGGGGTTTACATAGCCATAAAGTCACCTTTACGCTGGTAGGCTCTTACCCTACCTTTCCACCCTTACCATTAAATGGCGGTATATCTCTGTTGCACTAGCCTTAGGGTCGCCCCCACTGGACGTTATCCAGCATCCTCGCTCTATAGTGCACGGACTTTCCTCATGAATTCATGCGATTATCTGATTTAGTCACCATAACATTATAACACAATTAGAAAATTTTTCTAGTTGATTTTTCTAAATAATTAACATCAATTTTTATTTCTGGAAAAAATTTTTGAATAGTTTGTCGTAAAGGTTCTAAAATGAATTTTTCTGATTCATAGTGGCCAATATCTATTAGTACAAGATTATTATCTTGTGCATCTATCTGTTCATCATATTTAAATTCAGAAGATACAAATACATCGCAATTATTATCAATACAATTTTCAATGAAGTGACCACCACTTCCACCTAATACCGCTATTCTTTTAATCTTTCGATTTGTATTACCGTAAACAATTACATTTTCAAGATTTAATTTGTTTTTCAAATCATAAATAAAATCCTCGGCAAAAATCTCATCAATATCAGCATATTTCCCATATCCTATATTATTTTTATGAGAATCTAAAATTTTCATATTAATCAAACCTAATTGTTTAGCTAGCGCATCACTTACTCCAAATTCGACACTATCTAAATTGGTATGCGAAGAATAAATACAAATTTCATTTTTTATCGCACTAATTAATCGTGTATTTACACTATTTTTTTGTTCTATAATATTCTTTAATGGATGAAAAATAACTGGATGATGTGTAAATATCAAATCATATTTTTCTCTAATAGCTCTATTCAGACAATTATCATCTAAATCTAAGGAAATCAAAATCTTATTTATTTCTCTATTTAAATTACCAAATTGAATACCACTATTGTCAAAGTCTTCCTGAAGTTCTAAAGGAACTAATTTTTCATACCAACTTATAAAATCTTTAAGCTTCAATTTTATTCAACACTTTCTCAAGTTCTTTTATTTCGACATTAATATTATCAATAGCATTTTTTACATTATCAGAGTCTTTTTCTGATATATTCCACAATATTGTTTTCTTATTTTCTATCTGTTGTTTTATATATTGCTTCAAATTTTCAGATTTATTATCGATTAAAAATTTTCCAAATTCATACTCATAATCATTCGAAAATAATTGCTTACCGACTTTAATTTTAATTATTTGATAATATTTGTCATTTTCAAACAAATCAACTTCTTCGATAATTTCAAAAGAATTATCATGTAAAAATTTTCTTAGTACTGAAAGTGAATTATTTGCTCCTAGTATTAAGCAGTTTGCGCTTTTAGCTACATCGATATTTTTGTTCAAGATATCAACAATTAAATTTCCTCCCATTCCTGAAATTATTATCGTGTCAACTTGATACTCGTTTAGGTTATCCAAGCCATCGGATACATTTAGTATTATTTTTTCAGGTTCATCAAGATAATCTAATTTTTCCCTTAATTTATCTAATGATTTTTCACTAATATCGGATGCGATAACTTTCTTTGCTTTATTCGATTTTATTAATTCATACGGAACAATTCCATGATCTGTTCCTATATCAGCAACTATTGAATTATCTTCTACTAAGTTAATTATTTCTTCAAGCCTACGTTTTTTCATTTTATTCCAAAAAATCCTTTAATTTTTGACTTCTAGATGGATGTTTTAATTTTCTCAAAGCTTTTGCTTCTATTTGTCTTATTCTTTCTCTTGTAACATCAAAGTCTTTTCCAACCTCTTCAAGTGTTCTAGGAGTACCATCAACAAGTCCAAATCTTAATGCTAATACTTTTCTTTCTCTTTCATTTAAAGTGTTTAAAATGCCTTCTAATTCTTCTCTAAGCATAGTAAAATTTGCTGCTTCATCTGGAGCGATAGCAGTATCATCTTCAATAAAATCTCCTAAATGACTGTCTTCTTCTTCACCAATAGGTGTTTCCAAACTTACAGGTTCTTGAGCTATTTTTCTAACTTCTCTAACTTTTTCTACTTCAATTCCCATTTCTTTTGCTATTTCTTCATTTGTAGGGTCTCTTCCCAAATCTTGTAATAATTGTCTTTCAATTCTTACAAGTCTATTAATAGTTTCTACCATGTGTACAGGAATTCTTATTGTTCTAGCTTGGTCAGCAATTGCTCTTGTAATAGCTTGTCTTATCCACCAAGTAGCGTATGTTGAAAACTTGAAACCTCTAGTATAGTCAAATTTATCAACTGCTTTCATAAGTCCGAGATTACCTTCTTGAATCAAATCTAAAAAGCTCATTCCACGTCCAACATATCTTTTAGCAATACTTACAACCAAACGTAAGTTTGCTTCTGCTAACTTTTTCTTAGCTCTCTTAGATCCATTTTCCATTTCTTGCGCTAATTGAACTTCTTCTTCAGCTGATAACAAAGGAATTTTTCCGATTTCTTTTAAATACATTTTTACTGGGTCGTCGACATTAATTCCTTTAATATCAGAAACATCTTCGATGATTTTTTTGTCATCCTTAATATCGTCATGGTCTTCATCATCAATAGACTCGTCATCTTCGATATCGTCTTTGTCGTCATCCTTTGAAGATGATTTCTTTTCTATTTCATCATTACTTTCAAAAATTTCAATATTATTTTCAATTAGCAAATTTCTTATATCTTCTATATCATCTTCATCAAGAGAAGAAATATCATCAATCTTTTTGAAGTCTTTGATAGTTACTATGCCATCATTCTCATTACCTATCTCTATTAATTGATTTAATGCTTCTTTTTTTATTTGTTCAACATCCAAGTTTTCTTCTGACATAAAAAACTCCTTTCTGACTATTTGTACTCTTTAATTTGTCTATTAATTTCTAAGATTTTATTCAAAATTTCATTATATTCTTTATTAATCTTTTCATTAAATTCTACTGATTGCATTAGATCTAACTGAGATTTAATACTCTCCTTTTCCTGGGTCATTAAGTATTTTTTAATCTCCAATACAACCCTTCCGATATTATTAATATTAATTGAATCTCTAGATTTTTGATATAAATAATCGATAGTACGATCCATTTGAATATCATTTTTAAAATAATCTCTAGCCGATTTTTCATCAATTTGATTTTCATTATTTTTAGAATAGTAAAAATCTACAAACTCGATAAAATTATTATAAGAACTGATCTTAGTTTTGAATTTTGAGAATTCTTCTTTCAAATCATAGTATACATCTTTATGAAAACAAGCAATTGTCATTATTTCAACTGCAGTTATTTTCTCCTGATTGTTAATACTATCTTTTTCTGTAATTTTTTTATCATCAGTTCTCTCATTATGAAAAGTGATGTTAGGCTTAACTTCATTCAATTTACTAGAGACATCTTTTTTTAAACTTAAATATTCTATGTTTAAATCATCAGAAAATCTCTTAATATATTCATCTCTAATGACTTCCCTATCTAGTTTTGATAATAAAGTTGTCAAATCATCTATAAGTTGTATTTTTTCTTTTACATCATTAATGTCGTATTTTTGAAGTATTTTCTTATATTCATAAATAACACTATCTACTGCGTTATCTATTAGCCTATCGAAACTTTCATTTCCGTATTGTTTAATATAATCATCAGGATCCATATTATCAGGTATGACAATAATGTTAGGACTAATATCCTGCTCTTTAAATATTTCTATAGCACGTGATGTTGCTTTTTGACCTGCTGAGTCACCATCATAACATATATAAATATTCTTACAATATCTTTTGATTAATTTTGCTTGATCATGTGTTAGAGAAGTACCTAATGAAGCAATTGCATAGTCAAATCCATAATTTGTCAATGAGATAACATCCATATATCCTTCTACCAATATAATTTTCCCAACTTTAGTAGAATTTTTTAAATTAGAAACTCCATAAACATTCTTGCTTTTATCGTAAGCTAGGCTCTGAGGAGAATTCATATATTTTGCCCTTGAATCCGCAATAGCTCTACCACCAAAACCAATAACATTGCCTCTTATATCTATAATAGGAAACATCAACCTATTTCGAAATTTATCATAAACATTCCCTTTTTCGTCCTGATTTATGAGGCCGACTTCTATTATATCATCTTTTTGATATCCTTTTTGTAGTAAATGGCGATAAAGACTATTTTTCCCATCGGCGTAACCTATTATAAACTTATTAATCAAATTATTATTAAGATTTCTTTTTTTTATATAATCCTTCGGTATATCATTTATCAATAGATTTTTGTAATAAAATAATTTGGCTTCATTATTAATTTCAAATAATTTTTTGCGATGTTCGTATTTTTCTTTATTGACTTCATTTGTTTCGACTAAAATACCTAACTTATCTGCCAAAAATTTAATAGCTTCAGGATATGACAAGCCCTCTTTTTGCATTATAAAGGATATAACATCGCCTCCAACACCACAACCAAAACAATGAAAAATTCCTTTTGATGGAGATACACTAAAAGACGGCGTCTTCTCATTGTGAAATGGACATAGTCCAACATAATTTGAACCAGCCCTTTTCAATTCAACATAATCTCCAATTACTGAAACTATATCAGCAACACTTTTTATCTCATCTATTTTATCTTGTGGTATAAATCCCATCTTATCATCCTATCTTTATATGCTCCAAGAATCTGGTATGAAAATTTCTTTAAAAGTTCTTTTTGCAAATGAATCGGTCATACCAGCGATATAATCTGTAACTATATCATCTTCAGTTTTATTTTGTAACTCAATATTTTTGTAAATATCTGTGTGTGATTTTGGTAATCTACTAATATCTTCTAAATAGTAACTATATAGATTAGTTAATACATATTCTACTTTTTTATCATCTTTTCTTACTATGTCGTTAAAATATACGTTCTTAAACATAAATGATCGCAAATCTTCCATTAGTCTGTATGTTTTATCAGACATTTCAATGTGATTTTTATCGAAACTATTTTCAACTAAATCATTTACTAAGAAATTAATTCTTTTTGAACCTCTATCTCCTAGTTCTTCTGTAATTTCTATAGGTAAATCACTATGTTTTATAATATTTGATCTAATAGAATCATCAATATCGTGATTAATGTAAGCAATTCTATCTGAAAATTTAATAATTTGTCCTTCTAATGTATTTGCCTTGTTGCTACCTGAATGATTCACTATTCCATCTAATGTTTGTTTCGTTAAATTAAGACCTATTCTAGAAGTTGAATGTTCTAGATATTGGACAACATTAATGGATTGTTTATAATGTTTGAATCCTTTTGGATTAAGTTTATCTAATATCTTTTCACCTACATGCCCAAAAGGTGTATGTCCCAAATCATGTCCCAAGCCTATTGCTTCTACTAAATCTTCGTTTAAACGTAAACACCTTGCAATAGTTCTAGCTATTTGGGTAACCTCTAATGTGTGGGTTAACCTTGTTCTATAATGGTCTTTTTCAGGGTTTAAGTACACTTGTGTTTTATGCTTAAGTCTTCTAAAAGATTTTGAGTGAATAATTCTATCTCTGTCAATTTGAAACGGATTTCTTAAATTATCATTTGGTTCGGATTGAATTCTCTCAGCTTCATTTGATTTTGTAGCAAATTCACTATAATAATTTTCATATAATTTAAAATCTACATTCATATTAAATCACACCCTAATCTATATGTTTTATATACCCCAAAAGACGCGTTATAATTCATAACTACATTAAAAAAAGCCAAACACCTGTTTGGCTTTTTGGATATAAAGTAGATTTTAGTTATCTTCTTCGATTTCTTTTAATTTTAAATCTAATAATGCACCTAAATCGCTGTTAATCAAAGTTTCTTCACTTGATTCTGGTTTAGTTTCTAGTTTTTTAGGTTTAACTTTTTTAGGTCTTGGTTTTCTTTCTGGTTTTTCAGGTTTTGGTAATAAAGCTTTCATACTTAAAGCTATTCTTTTCTTTTCAGGATTGATTTCTAAGATTTTAACTTTAACTGTATCACCAATATTTAACTCATCTGATGGTTTATCAACGTGTTCATTTGAAATTTCAGAAACGTGAACTAAGCCTTCAATTCCTTCAGCTAATTTAACAAATGCACCAAAGTCAACTAAGTTTACAACTTCTCCTTCAATAACGTCTCCTTCGTGATTATTTTCAACGAAAGCGTCAAATGGTTTTTGTTGTAATTGTTTCAAGCCAAGTGAAATTCTGTTCTTTTCTCTGTTAGCTTTAAGAACTAAAGTTTCGATTTCATCTCCAACTTTTAAAACATCTTCTGGTGATTCAATTCTATTCCAAGAAATATCTGAAATATGAAGTAAACCATCTACTCCACCTAAATCGATAAATGCACCAAAGTCTGTTAATCTTTGTACTTTACCAGTTATTGTTTCACCAACAGTTATGTTTTCCCAAGCCTTATCTTCAATTTCTTTTTGTTCTGCTTCTACAACAGCTCTGTGAGATAAAACTAAACGTCTCTTCTTTTCATCTATATTCAAAACTTTACATACCAAAGTTTCTCCTACATATTTAGATAAATCTTTTACAAAGTGAGTAGTTACTTGAGAACCTGGTATAAAAGCTCTTACATTATCAATTGTAGCTATTAAGCCGCCTTTTACTACTTGTGTTACTTTTGCTTCTACAGTTGAATCATTATCAAAACTAGAAACTAAATTCTTCCAGTTTTTAATTCCTTCAACTCTTTTTGTAGAAAGTACAACATTTCCTTCTCCGTCATCTAGCTTAATAACGTAAACTTCGATTTCGTCGCCTTGTTTGTACAAATCCTTAGGTAATTTACCTTCTTCTGTTGATAATTCGTCTAGTTTAATAATACCATCAGCCTTATAGCCAATATTAACCATGACTTCATCATCTGTTACATAAATAACTTCACCCTTTACGATTTCTTTTGGGTAAATCTTATTCATGCTTTCTTCTACTTGTTCCATAAAATCCTTGCTGTAATTATCCATTAAATTTACAACCTCCTCAATAATCCAAGCCGGTGTGGACGCACCAGCTGTAATACCTAATAATTTAGATTCAATAATACTATCATCGATACAAATATCCTTGTATGTTTCAATTCTTAAAACTTTTTTGCAATTTTGTTTTGCAATATCATACAATTTATTTGTGTTAGAACTATTCAAGCCACCAATCACAA
Organism: Finegoldia sp. P2-F-LR; assembly: GCF_052932265.1. Lineage (NCBI taxonomy): Bacteria > Bacillati > Bacillota > Tissierellia > Tissierellales > Peptoniphilaceae > Finegoldia > Finegoldia sp. P2-F-LR. The sequence continues at coordinate 154,499 of NZ_JBRFJF010000001.1, forward strand.
TCATATAATCGACATTCTTAGAAAGCTCTAAACAAGCCATTTGTCGGCTTTTTGTAGCCCCACAAATAGTATTATCTATCACAACGTTAGTATTACCTCTTACTATTATATCAGAAATTTCCAAAAATTTCCTCTTTAAATTAGTAGTTTGTGAAATTACATATAATTTTTCACCTTTTATTTTTTTTGCTTCATCAATTGAGTTAACAACTTCAACATTATTTTCAACTTGTCCTTTCATCGCTATAATTTCCGGATGATTTGGATCGCCAATAATAATAATTTTGTAACCTTCATCGTGTTTCTTATTTATTTTTTCATAAATTTTTAATAGTGATGGGCAAGTTAAATCCACTAATTTGTATCCATTATTTTTTATTTCTTCTTTTAATTTTAATGTTGCACCGTGAGATCTAATAAAAATCGTGGAGCCTTTCTCAGCTTGAGTATAATCGTCTATCTGTTTTATACCCAAAGCTTCTAATCTTTTACATTCTTGTTCGTTATGGATAAGCTGACCCAAAGTATACTTTAATTTTGATGGGTCATTTTCAATTATCTCTATTGCTCTTTCAACTCCATAACAAAACCCTGCATTTTGTTGTACTATTATATTCATCAGTTCACCTTGTAAATATTTTCGTATATAGCTCTGGTTATTGCTTTATTTCTTATATCTTTTGAAACATCATCAAAACTTGATATAGCTATTTTATCTCTTACAAACACTTCTACTTTTGATCTGAACTTATAATTAGAATTTATGAATACTGGGATAACATCTGCTCCTGCTCTTGACGCAATCATAGCAACTCCTGTTTTCATATTTTCTTCACTAACTTTTTTTACTCTTGTTCCTTCTGGAAATATTCCCAAAACTTCGTTGTCTTTTACAAGCTTGATAGAGTCTTTTATCGTTTTAATATTTACATTATCTCTATCAACCGGAAAAGCTCCAAACTTGTTTAGTAAAAAGCCTAGAAATTTATTATCAAATAATTCTTTTTTTGCCATAAAGCGTATGGGTCTATCAAAAATTATCGCTAATAAAATTGGATCCCATAAATTTATGTGATTTGCACAAATAACTAAAGAAGTTTCAGGAAGATTCGTATTTCCATGAACAACTAATTTGTATCTTATTTTAAATACTATTTTCAATAAAAATCTTGCAAATCTATAAAACATTTCTACCTCTAATTATCTCTATTAATTTTTCAACAACTTCATCAATATTCATATCATCAGAATTTATATAAACAGCATCTTCGGCTCGTTTCAAAGGAGCATATTTTCTATTTTTATCCTGTTCATCTCTTAATTTTATGTCTTTTAGAATCGTTTCATAAGATGAATCGTCTTTTTGTTCGTTAAATCTTCTTTTGGCTCTAACTTCGGGTGATGCATCCAAATAAAATTTGTAATCAGCATTCTTTAGTATGTTAGTACCAGCATCTCTTCCATCAATAATAATCGCTTTGTTGCTAGCAATCTGTCTTTGAATTTCAACTAATCTTTCTCTTACAGAATAATATGTTGAAACTTTTGATGCTGCCATAGAGACATCATTTGTTCTTATCTTATCTCTCAAGAATTCACCATTTACTTTAATCTTAGATGATTCAAATGTTATGTCCAAATTGTTTAATACATGCATGACCTCTTCTTCGTCTTCCAAATTGATATTTTTCTTCAAACAAAAATAAGCAAGAGAACGATACATTGATCCCGTATCCAAATATTCAATGTTTAATATATTTGAGATTAATTTACAAACTGTTGATTTACCAGATCCACTTGGTCCATCGACAGTAACAGAATATACGTCATTATTAACCAATTCAATATAAACATTATCATCGTCATTTTTTCTGAGCATTCTTGATGAGATCAAAATATTTTTATTTGTTTTAATTAACCTATCGTCGAAAATTTCTTTCATAACTCTAGGCGTCGATATCAATAATATGTCAAAATTTTTGTCTTTGATATATTCATTAATATCATCATAAAGTTTTGATTCGTTTTCGTATTTGATTTTTTTCATATATTTATCCCCGCTAAATAACCCGTTGAAAAAGCAAATTGTAAGTTAAATCCTCCTGTAAAACCATCAACATCAATTACTTCTCCACAAAAATACAAGTCTTTTACAATTTTAGATTCCATCGTGCTTGGATCAATCTCATTAACATCGACTCCTCCCACACTAATTATTGCATAATCAAGCTTTTCATTTGATACATAAGTAAAATCAAAACTTTTCAAAATTCTTCTTAAATTATCACGTTCATATTTTGTTATTTCATTTACTTTTTTATTTGGATTTATACTTGCAGATTTTAAAATTGGCAGTATTAATTTTTTGATTGTTATTTTACTTATAGCATTTTCAATTGTTTTGTTTTGATTTTCGCTGAAATCTCTTAAAATCCTATCATCAAGTTTTTGATCTGTCAATCCTGGTTTCAAATCTATCGATATTTTAATGTCACCATTTTTGTTGCACAATATACTTGATAAAGTAAGTACTAAGGGACCTGAAATTCCTTTTCTTGTAAAAATCATTTCACCTATATCATCGTATATCAATTTCTTATTCAAATAACATTTTAGTCCGACGTTTTTAAGACTAACTCCCTCTAATTCTTCCACATTCTCTTTTAAAATAATTGCACTTAAACCAGGCTTCATTTCGTGAATAGTGTGACCTAGCTTAATTATTTGATTGTAAAGTGATCCATCTGAGCCTGTATTTGGATATGATTTACCTCCACAGGCTATGATAACTTTATCAAATCCATATTCATCACGGTTTGTAGTCAGATAAAATTTATTAGATTTGTAAATTTTGTTTACCTGCTCATTTAAGTGTAAATGTACATTCTTATCCTTCAATATTTTTTCAAATACTTTAATCACATCTGATGATTTATCACTCTGTGGAAAAACCCTATTTCCACGTTCGACTTTTGTTCTAAGACCATTTGAATTAAAAAAATTTATGACTTGTTCGTTAGTAAAGTCATAAAATGGGCTATAACAAAAATATTTGTTTGTGTTAATATTTTCAATTAATTCTTGTATATCACATGAATTGGTAATGTTGCATCTTCCTTTTCCGGTAATGAACAATTTCTTACCTATTTTTTCATTATGATCAAAAATATGAATTTTATTTTCATCTTTAATAAAGCTTGCAGCCATCAATCCTGCTGCTCCTGCTCCTATTATCGCTACATTCATTATTTAATCCTTTCAATTAAGCATACAAAAGGTGGATTGTTTATTTGATTTATAAAATCGTATCTAATAACATTGAATTCTTTTTGGTTTAATTTTTGAAGGAATGCGATTATGTTTATACTTTCTTCAAGTCCCGGCTTGTGCCCAGGATAGAAAGTAATAACAATTTGTGCTTCTATGCTTAGCACTTTCAAAAGCTTATCTAAAGTTTTAATTACAGTATCATAATCAGTAGTTATTTTTTTATCTCCACCTGGAAGGTATCCCAAATTAAACACCACAAAATCAATTTTCTGATTAATATATTTGTTAAAATTTAGATGAGAATCGTTAATAACTTTCAAGTTCTCAAATTTTCTAGAATTATCTATACAATCTTTTTGGATATCAAACCCATAAACTTCAATGTTTTCGTTTATGGATAACATTTTGTATGAATCGTTTCCGTTTCCAAATGTCATATCTAAACAAATTTTTGAAGTTGGAATTTTATCTTTCATCAAAGATTCAACTAATGTTTTAGTATTATTATAAATCATTACAGCTTCCCCTAAAAAGTAGATTAAAGTCTATTTTGCCTCGATTTTCAAAAAATGATTTTACTAAACCATTATTATCATAAAACTCTTCAATGCCAAAATCTCTCAAATTCATCCCTATACTTTTTAGAAAAAATAACTTGTTAGAATTCTCCTCTTGTAATTGAAAATCTGCTATATTTGCTCTTTTACCTTCTGTCCTAATCAGAGAATATCCTTTTGGTTTTAAGTCGTCAATATATATAAAGCAAAAATCCCCTACAATTTCTTCTATTTTTAAGTTAAAATTTTTTAAAATTTCTTCGTCTTTGTTATTTGCAAGTCTAACTTCAATCATATTTACCTCTTATTAAGTCCAAATCTTTACTTTTTAACAGTACGTATTCTCCGCTTTTTAAATTATCGTCCATCTTGTAATTACCAATTTGAACCCTTTTCAAATCTAAAACCGGATGATTTATATAATCAAACATTCTTCTAATTTGTCTGTTCCTACCCTCATAAATAGTTACCATGTATTTTGTATTGTCTTTTACATTGGCAATAAATTCTATATTTGATTTTTTTAATTTATAACCATCTAATATTATTCCATTTTTTAATTCTTGTATTTTGTTTTTGGTTGGTTTACCTTTCACTAAAACCTCGTAAACTTTTTTATGCTCAAATTTAGGATGAGTTAATTCATAAGTTAAATCACCATCATTCGTTAATATTAATAATCCATGAGAATCCTTATCCAAACGACCAATTGGATAAACCCTTGTATTAGATTTAATTAAATCAACAATTTTTTTATCAGCGAATTTATCCTTAACTGTTGAAGTATATCCAACAGGTTTATTGATAGCAATATAAACTTTTTCTTCTTTTTTCCTAATTTTCTTACCTTCAACTTCAACAATATCACCATCATTTACTTGATAGGATAAATCTAAAAGTATTGTTCCATTAACACAAACTTTTGAGTACTTGATTAGTTCATCAGCCTTTCTTCTAGAACAATATCCACTTTGTGCTATGAACTTATTTATTCTCATTCTCTTTTTCCTTAATAATTTTTTCTATTTCATTTAATTTCGGAAGATCTTCTAAAGAATTAATATTGAAATAGTACAAGAACTCGTCAGTAGTACCATATAATATAGGCTTTCCTATTTTATCCAGTCTTCCGACTTCTTTTATTAAATTTTTTTTAGTTAAAGTATCAATTGATGAACTAGATTTTACCCCTCTTATTTCATCTATTTCAATTCTTGTTATTGGCTGTTTGTAAGCTATAATAGATAATACTTCCATTGTTGTATTGGTTAATCTTGTATTTTTATTTTTTACAAAAATTTCTTTTAAAAAATCGTAATATTCTTTTTTAGTTTGAATTTGATAGTTATCGTTGATGCATCTAATTTCCAGGGAAGTGTTTCTATATTCATATTCTTTAATTAAATCATCAAGCATATTCCTAGTTTCTTTTTTGCTAAGGTTTATGGCTTCAGATATTGATGAAATATCTAATGGTTCACCCCATAAGAAAAGTAAAGATTCAATTTTATTTCGAATAATTTTATCTTCCATAATTACCTCATTAATATTTCCATTTTATCCTCATGATTTTTTACAACCTTTAATATGTTGGATTTTAATAATTCTAGTAAAGCTAGAAACACAGATATGACTTCATTTTTATTGGTATTTTTTGATAAAAAATATGAAAAACTATATTTGTTATTTTTTTCTACCTTCCACAATATATCTTCAATACAATCTTCAATCTTATATTCTTCCGCTTCTATAATTTCTGTTTCTTCAATGACAATTCTATTATCTACCCTATTTAATATTTCTAACAAAGTTTCAGATAATAAATTAATGTCGGGAACAATCAAATTTTCTTTTTCAGATTGATAAACCGATAAATCCTCTTGAATTTTTCTAAAATGTTTCGATGAGATGTTTTCTAATTCGATTAATTGTTTAGAGATTTCTTTAAATTTTTTATATTCTATTAATCGTTGTTTAATTAAATCCTCATCTATCTGATCATCTTCATCAAAATCATTTTTGGGTAATAATTTTTTTGATTTTATATATAACAAAGTAGAAGCTAAGTAAATGAAATCAGTCAAATCTTTAGTAGAATGATTTTTCAAATTCTCAACTTCTTCAATGAATTTATTTGTAATCTTTGCTAAATCAACATTTTCTATATCAATTTTTTCTTTTTCAACCAAATTTAATAAAAGATCCATTGGACCGTTGAATTCTTCAGTTTCAATAATCAAACTCATAGTGCAATTGCTAACCTTAAAAACTTATCAATTATAAATGATGTTATAGGCGTTAAAACTTTGCCTAACACACCTGAAAATATTAATATAAGCAATATAAAATAAGTGTATTTTTCATATTTTGCCATAAAATCTAGAAATTTTCCTGGAAAAAAAGCAGTTATAACCTTAGAACCATCTAAAGGTGGAACGGGTATTAAGTTAAATACTGCAAAATACACATTGTATACAATAAATAAACTCAAAATTTCTGATACTACAGGATTTAAATGAGAAAATCTAACATATAAAAACGAAAATATAAGTCCTAAAATTAAATTTACTGTAACTCCCGCAATTGAAACCAAGAACATCCCTAAATGTCTGTTCCTAAAATTGTATGAGTTAATTGGAACCGGCTTTGCCCAACCAAACTTAAATAAAATCAAACTAATTGCACCTAATGGATCAATGTGATCAATAGGATTGAAGCTTAATCTACCCATGCTTTTAGCCGTATTATCACCCATCCAATAAGCAACATAACCATGAGCAAGTTCATGGAGAACAATAGTTGGAAGTAATACAAGTATAATTATAATATAATGATTTATCGTTTCTAGCATTTACTCACATTCCTTAAAAAATATAGAATTCCCATAATTGTCTTCCCGTCAACAATAGCTCCATCTTCTATCATTTGCATTAATTTTTCTTGTTCGATGAGTTCTATATTTAAAAATTCGTCATCATCTGCTTCTAGTTCGTCTCTGAATAATTCTTCAGCCAAAAAGAAACTTACTTTTTCATCACTAAAACCTGGAGAAGAATAAGCATCAAATAAATAAGTTAAGTTTTTGCAATTATAACCTATTTCTTCTCTCATTTCTCTTATCGCTGCATCTTTTGGTGTTTCGTTGTGTTCAATTAATCCTGCTGGTAATTCCATTAGTTGTTGGTCAATAGCTTTTCTATATTGACTAACGAAAAATAATTTATTATCTTTTACTGCGATTATGCACACAGCGTTTGCGTGCTCTACAATTTCTCTTTTGGAGTATTTTCTATTTGGAAGTTCAACCGTATCTAACCTTAGGTTTAAAATTCTTCCTTCATATATCATTTCACTCTTTATAGTTTTTTCTTCATAATCCATAATTATCTCCTATCTTTTTTTAATTCATTTGCTTGATTAATCATTAATTTGGCTTGTTCAATTGTAGTTTCCGTTATGTTTATACCACCGATCAATCTAGAAATTTCATTTACCTTTTCTTCAGGAGTTAATACTTTTAGAATTGATTTCGTTTCATTATTTAAATCAATCTTCTCAATTAAAATGTGATTATCGCTCAGTGAAGCTATTTGAGGTAAATGACTTATTGAAATCACTTGTTTATCTTTTGATAAATCAATAAGTTTTTCACCTACTACCAATGCTGTTCTGCCACTTATTCCAGTATCAATTTCGTCAAAAATAAGAGTATTTATATCTTCAAAATCTGATATAACTGACTTAAATCCAAGCATAATTCTTGAAATTTCTCCACCAGATGCAATAGATGCCATTGGTTTTAAATCTTGTCCTAAATTTGTTTTAATTAGAAAATCCAATGAATCATAACCTTTTTCATTGAACTCGGAAAGTTTTTCAAATTTAACTTTAAAATCAGCATGTTTCATATTTAAATCTTTTAGGTTTTGAACTATCAATTTTTCTAATTTACACACAATTTCTTTTCTAATTTTATGAAGTCTATCTGATAATTCAATTCCTTTCTTGTTTTTTGAATCGATTAATTCCTTGAATTTTCTTTTATTTTCTGTAATTTCATTCAGTTCTTTAAGTCTACGTTCCAAATCTTGTCTAAATAAAACTATATCATTAATAGATTTCCCGTATTTTCTCTTTAAATTTGTAATTATTGCTATTTTATTTTCTAAATCATTTAATTTGAACTCATCTTGATAAATGCCTGATGAATATGAACTAATTCTTGAGAACAAATCGTCCATATCATAATAAATTTTATCCAAATCTTGTTTGAGAGAATTAACTTCATTGTCAAACTCAGAGATTGAATCCATCTTGCTTAAAACAATATTAAACATAGTGTTGATATCTTGTTCGTTGTAGTTTTCATCTGAATACATGTTTAATATTTCACCGATATTATTTTTAATCAAATTAACATTCGATAGTTTATTATACTCGTTTTCAAGTTCTTCTTCATCTACATTATCAAGATCTATTTGTGATATTTCATCAATTTGATAATTAATAATATCAAGTTGTCTATCTTTTTCTTCATTTGTAATATTAAAACTCTTGTATGCTTTTTTGTATTCTGCAATATTATTGAGAATTCCGCTTAACTCAGTTTTGATTTTAAAAGTTTCTTCCTTTTCAAAGGAATCAATTAAATCTAAATAAAAATCCTTGTTCAATAGTGATTGAGTTCCATTTTGCCCATGAATATCAACAAATTTACTCATTAATTCATTTAATGTATTAAGCGTGATTGATCTATTATTTAATTTATTTATACTTTTTAAATTAGTGTCTACAATTCTTGAGATTATTATTACTCCATCTTCGACATTGTATCCCATATCTTCTAAAAATTTAATTTTAGAATTGTCAGCTATTGTAAATGTCGCTTCAACAATAGTTTTTTTTGAAGAATCTCTGACAAAACTTTTGTTAAATCTTTGCCCTAGAAGAAGTTCGAAAGCTTCTATCAAAATTGATTTTCCTGAACCAGTTTCTCCAGTTATGATATTAAGTCCATCTGTAAAATCGACATTGATTTTGTCAATTATCGCAAAATTTTCTATATAAAGAGAATTTAACATTTTATTACCTGATGATTGATTTGATTTCTGAAACTAATTTTTCCAATCCAGATTTATCTTCAACAGTTATATAAATTGTATCGTTACCTGTTAGAATTCCAGCAATATTGTCTAATTTAGCGTTGGTAATTGCCATACCACATACTGTTGCAGTGTGAGATATTGTTTTAATAATTACCATGTCTTCATTATGCTTGATAGTCAACACAGCAGATCTGAAAATCTTATCTAATCTTTCGTTTAATGAATCGTGTACAGTGTCAATTATTGCATAATGATATTCGCCTTCTCTAGTTTGAACTTTTGATATTCTTAATTCTTTTATATCTCTAGAAATAGTAGCTTGTGTAGCTCTAACTCCATGAGCTTCTAAATAGTCAGAAAGTTCTTCTTGAGTTCTTATTTCATTTTCTTCTATTAAGTCTAGAATTAATCTTTGTCTTGTGTATTTTTTCATATTTCTACCTCAATTTATTAAATGCTGTCTCCACAACATCCTTGAATTTTATATTCTTATTATCTAAAGTCGTAATATGGATTAAATACTCTATATTTCCACTCTTACCTTTTATTGGACTATGTGTCATCTCAGAAATATACAATCCTTCATTATTTAGATAATTATTAATATCATTTATTATAGATAAATGTTCCTTTTTATTATTAATTATATGATTTTTTGATTTTAATTCAAACTGCGGCTTTATCAAAAATATCATTTCGCCATTATTTTTTAGCATTTTAACGGCATTTGGAATAATCATTTTCAATGATATAAAAGATACATCGCATACTATCAAATCAAATTTCGGATACTCATCTACATTAATATTTCGAAAATTAGTATTTTCGAATAATTTAACCCTGCTATCATGTCTGAGTTCGTCAACCATTTGATTATCTCCAACATCAATAGCATAGACTTCTTTTGCATTGTTTTTTAATAAAACCTGAGTAAATCCACCAGTAGATGAGCCTATATCTAAGCACAAATTATGCTTACCTATGTTAAATACCTCAAAAGCTTTTAAAAGCTTTAAAGCACCTCTCCCAACGTATTCAGTATGTTCTTTTACTTCAACTTCATCAGAATTTATCTCAAGTGATGGTTTCTTTACTAGATTACCTTTATAATAAACCAATTCATTCTCAATCAAAGATTTTGCCTTTGTTCTAGAAGATGCAAAGTTTTTTTCGCACAAATACAAATCAATTCTCATATTAATATTTCCTATCCAACAGTTTATTTGTAATTTTAATTAAAGGTTGAGAATTATCGATATCTTTAATACAATCTATAGCTTTATGAGAGTACTGATTTGCATCTTCAATGCCTTTTTCTTTTCCAAAAATAGTGACATAAGTTTTTTTATTAATTTTTACATCATTTTCATAATCCATAATGTCATCAATTATTTGAAATGCCATTCCTAGATTAAAAGCATAATTTTCTAGTTTTAATAATATATTATCGTCAACTTTACTTAAAATTCCAGCAGATACAGTAGCTGCTTTAAGTAAATTACATGTTTTTTTATCGTAAATTTCAATAATATTTTTTTCAGAAATCTCACTGTCAATATCCAAAAGTTGACCTTTTATCATCCCAAAACATCCTGATTTTTTTACGATATAATTTGCACATTTTGCGTCAATATCGTTTTTAATTGATTCAGATAACACTTCAAAAGAATAATTTAAAAGTGCATCTCCAACTAAAACCGCAATATCTTCCCCGTATTTTTTATGCACTGTTAATTTTCCTCTTCTATAGTCGTCATTATCCATGCATTCCAAATCATCATGTACCAATGAATAATTGTGAATTAATTCTATTGAAATAGCATAACTGATAGATTCATTAATAGATTCATTAAACATTTGATAAGTCAGTAGAAATAAAAGCGGTCTTAATCTTTTTGCATCGTCGTCAACAATAGTATATCTCATAGCTTCGCCAATTTTATCATCGGAAAATTTTAAAGCTTTAATTGTAGTGTTTATTAAATTTATGATTTCCTGACTATTCATTATCATCACTTAAAAGCATATTTATTTGAAAATCTTCCTCTTTGTTATCTTTAATCAAAGTCATTTTACCTTCTTGTTCTTTTAAAATAGAACTTAATCTCTTGTGAAGCTTCATACCTTCTTCGTATAATTTTATATTTTCTTCAAGACTCAGCTCTCTGTCTTCCAACTTTTCAACGATGTCACTTAGTCTTTTTAATCCTTCATCGTATTCTCTATATTCATTCATTGAATTTCTCCTTATTTTGAACAGTTGTATCAAGTTTACCATCTTTCATAATTAAGACAATTTTTTCGTTCTCCATAACATCATCAATAGAAGAAATACTCTTATCATTCTTTAATACTTTTGCATATCCCTTCTCTAAAATTGTACTTGGATTCAAATGCAATAAGTTATTTTTATATGAGTCTAAAATCAATTCTTTGTAATTAATATTTGAGATCAAATTTTTAATCATTGTTATTCGAATTTTATTTAGTTTTTCGATTTCTAAAGATAATAGCTTATCAGGTTTCAACAAGTTTAATTTATGGTAAATATTTAATTCTTCATTGTACTTATCTTCCAAATTTTTCTTATAAGCTTTTTTTAAGCTATCCTTCAAAAGTTGAAGATTATCCATGTGTTCTTTAATAATGTTTTTGGGACCTAAAAATTCCAACTGCTTACCATAATACTCTAATTCTTGATTTTCATCTTCAAATCTTCTTATCAAAATTCTATTAATTTTAGCGTAGCTTTCCTGTAAAAAATATTTTAATTCATTAAAATCAGCAGTGGCTAGCTCAGCAGCTGCTGTTGGAGTAGATGCTCTTAAATCAGCTACAAAATCAGAAAGCATAAAGTCATTTTCATGACCAACGGCGCTTATGATAGGGGTTTTTGAATTATAAATAGTTTTTAAAAGATTTTCATCATTAAATGAATTTAAATCCTCAAAACTTCCACCGCCTCTTCCTACTATAAGAGTATCTAGATTTTGCTCATCCATATATTTAATGCCTTGTATAATAGATTCTGACGATTGCTCTCCTTGAACAACACAATGATATATCAAAATATCGCAAATAGGATATCTTCTCTTTATTGTTCTACAAATATCATTCACGGCCGCTCCCGTAGAAGATGTAATCACGCCAATAGCTTTAGGATATTTAGTTATAGATTTTTTTGTTGATTCCGAAAAAAAGCCTTCTCGTTCAAGCTTTTCTTTTAACTCTAAATACTTTTGAAAAAGGTCTCCAGTGCCTGATTTCTTACATTCTTTTACAAGAAGTTGATAAGTGCTTGATCCTTGATATGTTGTTATGCTCCCTCTTAATTGAACTTTGTCTCCATCTTTTAAGTTTATAGTTTTTGCAAGAGACATTGTTTTAAAAATCATACAAGAAATCAATGCTTTTTCATCTTTTAATCTAAAATAAACATGTCCTGAAATATTTTTATTAAAATTTGAAATCTCACCTTCTATCCACACATTGGATAAAATTGGATCTTTCTTCAAAGTATTTTGAATATAATCAGAAATCTCTTTAACACTATAAACTTGCATTTTCTTTTCTCTTTAATACAGAGCCTAATATGCCGTTGATGAAACTGTATGATTTTTCTGTAGAATATTCTTTCGCTAATTCAACGGCTTCATTAATTGCAACACTATCTGGAGTGCTTTCCACGTATAGAATTTCGCAAACACCAACTTGTAAAATCGATAAATCTAATTTGTTAATTCTGTCCAAGTTCCATTGTTTTGTGTTATTTTCTATAATATTTACTATGTCATCAATATGTTCAATAAAATTTAATACAATTTCTTTGAAAAAAACTATATCATTTTTATTAATATTCTGATATTTACAAAATTCTTCAATTCTATTTTTATCATAATCTCCATTCATATTCATTTCATAGATTAATTGCATTGCGCTTTTTCTAGATTGTCTTCTTGACATATTTCCTCCAAGAAAATAACCCTCTGATAAGAGGGTTACATTAAATACTTATTTTCTCACAAACAACATCTACATTTATGACAACTAACCCAGTCATCATGCCGATATTTTCTTTTATTTTCTTTTGCACCTTATAGCATACATCCTTGATGTTATAATCAGAATCTACTTCAATATGAGCTCTTACATTTACAGCATTGTCAAGAATTTCAATGATTACTGATTTTTGAGCTCCTTTTTGTATATTTACTTTTTCTGATTGTGGTGTCATAATAGCTTTTACACCTTCAACTTCCATGCAAGCTTCTGCTGCAATAAGTGAAATTATGTCATTAGAGATCTTAACAGATCCGTTATTAAATTTATTATCCATGTTATTCCTCCACACACAAATTTTATCAAAAAATGAAAAAAAATTCAATTTTAATTTATTATTGCTTCTATAAATTTTTCTGGTTCAAACTTAACCAAATCATTAACCTGTTCGCCAATTCCAATGAATTTTACTGGAATTCCTAATTCCATTTCTAGTGGAAATATCATTCCACCTTTAGCTGTACCATCTAGTTTTGTAATTATAGCCCCTGTTAAATCAGTTGCATTCATAAATTCTTTTGCTTGAATAATCGCATTTTGTCCAGTAGTACCATCTACAATGAGTAAAATTTCTTTTTTAGCTTCTGGATATTCTTTTTCAATAACTCTCTTTATTTTATTCAATTCATTCATTAAATTCTTCTTATTATGAAGTCTTCCAGCTGTATCGCAAATTAATATATCTGCATCTCTACTTTTCATAGCACTAACTCCATCAAATACAACACTAGCTGGGTCAGAACCTTCTTTGTGACTAATAATGTCAACTTTAGCTCTATTTGCCCATTCAGTAAGCTGCTCTATAGCCGCTGCTCTAAAAGTATCGGCAGCAACCATCAAAACTTTTTTCCCATCTTTTTTGAATTTCATGGCTAATTTACCAATCGTAGTAGTTTTTCCTACACCATTTACACCAACTACTAAAATAATAGTTTTATCATCTACATTTAAATTATTGTCGATCTTATCATTAATTATATTTTCTTTTAATATATCAGCCAAAACATTTTTTATTTCACTTGGATCTTGAATGTTATTAAGTTTTACTTTATCTCTCAATTGAGCAACAATCTTTAATGTAGTTTCAACACCAATGTCAGCGGAAATCAAAGTTTCTTCAATTTCTTCGAATAATTCTTCATCAACCGTTCTATAATTGGCTAAAACTTGATCAATTTTATTAGAAATATTGTCACGAGTTTTAAGTAATGAATTCTTTAATTTTTCAAAAAATCCTTCCCTATTTTCTTCTTTATCTTCGATAAATTCTTCAGATTCTTCTTGGTATTTTTCGTTATAAGTTTCAGACTTTTCATTCTTTTCTTCAACGACTCTTTCAGCATCATTAACTTCTTCACTTATTTCTGTATTTTCATTGGATTGACTAATTTCTAATTCTTCTTGTTGTAAATCTTCTTCTATATTTTTTGTTTCTTCGTCATCTTTTTTAGACTTAAACTTATCAAAGAACTTATTTAGCATATCTCTCTCCTATCTACATCTAATTTAATCATTTTAGATATTCCATCTTTTTCCATACTTATTCCATATAATATGTTAGCTATCTCCATTGTACTTTTTCTATGTGTAATAATAATGAATTGAGTTTTTTCTTTAAATTTAATTAAATATTCTTTGTATCTCTTAATATTTATTTCATCTAATGCAGCATCTATTTCGTCTAATATACAAAAAGAAGATGGTCTTGTCTCAAAAATCGCAAAAAGCAACGCTACCGCTGTCAACGATCTTTCTCCACCGGACAACAAGTTTAGACTTTGAAGTTTTTTTCCAGGTGGTTGAGCAGTTATTTCAATTCCAGAACTTAGAACATCATCTTCGGTCAATTTAAGACTTGCATATCCTCCATTAAAAAGTTGTTTAAAAATCGCAATAAATTTTGTATTTATTTCTTCAAATTTTTTGGTGAATACTTCTTTCATTTCTCTATTAAGCTTATTAATAGCGCTCATGATATCTTCCCTGGATTCAATTAAATCATTTTTACTTTTAGTCATAAAATCAAATTCTTTTTTAACTGATTCATATTCTTGAATACTATCTACAGAAAAAGAACCTATATTTCTTAAATCATTGATAATTTTATTGATTTCTTTCTGACTAATTTTAATATCAGAATTAGATTCTATTGTGTCTATATTAATATCATAGAGCTCATTAATATCTATTTTTATATTATTTAACTTCTCTGTTGTATTTAAAGCCTTTTCAATTAATGAGTTATTGCTTATTTCTATTTTTTGAACACTAGAATTTGAATCATATATTGATTGCTCAATCTTTGTTAACTCTGATTTAAATTCATTCATATTGGACTTCATATTTAAAATTTCATTATTTAGTCCAGAAATAATATCATCATAATCAATAGTTTTAGATTTTATATCATTTTTATGGCTTTTGTATTTAGAAATATTTTTATGAATTTCATCAATTTTAACTGAATTAACTTTAAAGTTATCTTCCAAATATTCTTTTCTGATTTTTGCATCATTTAACTGATTATTAAATATATTTAAATCCCTTTGTACAGAAGAGTATTCAGATTTTAAACTAATCATATTCATTTTTTCCGAATTATATTGTTCTTGTAATTTTTCAATTTCAACACTTAATTCTTTTAAAAGACTTTCTAATTCTACAATTTGATTTTTTAAATCAGTTTCTTGTAAATCATTGGCATCACTTTGTATAGTATTTGAATTCAACTTATTATCAAAATCACTAATATTAGATTTCAAATATTTAATTTCAAACTGTTTGTCCTTGATGTTGCTATTACAAGCATCCCTTTCAGTTCTTAATTTTACAATCTTATCTTCAATAATTTCTAAATCGGATTTGTTTTGATTTACAATATCAATATTTTCTTCGTATATTTTTTTCAAATCATTGTGTTCATTAACACAGTCTTTATACAAATTTTCAACAGAATTTAAACTATTTTTCGTTGATAGTATTGAGTAATTGGAAGGCTTTTTATATCCACCTACCATTGAACCCCAACTATTAATGATATCACCATCTAATGTAACTATTCTATAGTTTTTGTATTTCGAACTTATGATAATAGCATCTTCCATATTTTGAGTAACAAGTGTTTTCTGTGCAAAATAATCTACAATATCCCTAAATTTTTCATCAGATTTTATAAATTCATTTAAATGTCCAAGTACCAATTCATCTTTTACATAATTATAATTTCTAGATTTTATTTTATTTAATGGTAAAAAAGTAAGTCTTCCTATCTTATTTGACTTCAAAAAATTAATTAATTCCTTACCATCATTTTCATTCCTGACAATTATATTTTGAAACGCTGATGACATTATTGCATCAACAGATTTCTCATACTGCTTTGCTACACTGATTAAATCCCCAAGTGTCCCTATTACTTTATCTTGTAAACTAGGATTTAACTTTTTAAAAAAGTTTTGAACTGTAAAGTTGTATCCTTCGTGATTATCTATAGTATTTTTCAAAAACATATATTTATTTTTGTTAGTTATCGATTCTTCTTTTAAGTTTGATAATTTGTCTTTTAGATCAAGTAAAGACTTTTCTTTATCTTTAATAATTCTAGAAATTTGTTCTTTATCTTTGTTCAAATTACCTAAACTTCTGTCATAATCACTGATTATTTCTTCGAAATTTTGTAATGCTTTTACTAGTTGAGTTAATTTTAATTCAGATCCTTCTTTTTGATTTCTTAGCTCTGATATTTCCTTCAATCTTTCTTGTTCAATAGCATCTCGTGAGGATTTTTCAATAATATGTTGTGTATAAATTGACTGTAATTTTTTTAATTTTTCTGATTTCTTATCGCTCAATTCTTTTTTAATGTTAAGTTCATCTTCAGAATCATCAATATTCAATTTTTCTAAATTTGAATTTATTTCTTCAAGCTTTTTCTCAGAGTTCTTTATTGTATTTTGTAAATCATCACTTTTTGATGTTAAATTTTTAATTTCTGATGAATAATTCTCGTTTTCTTTTGTTAATCTCTCTAATTCAGTGTTGCTATTTTTAAGTCTTTCATCATTCAATTGAATATCTGATTCGTTTTTTATTTTTTGACTCTTAATATCAGCTAAATTAGAGATTTTCAATTCTGTATCAATATCTATTTTATTGATGCTTTTTAATAAATCATTTCTTTTATTTTCAAATTTTACAAGTTTTGATTTTAAGTCTATCAAGGTTTTATCATTATTTTCTTTTTTCTCAATGACATCACTTAGTGTAATAGAAAGTTTTTCGATATCCAATAAAGCTTTTTGGATTTCCATTTGCTTTAGTTTTTCTTCCAGAACAATTCCTTGTTTAGCCTTTTTACTTTCTTTTTCTAAATATTTTAATCTATCAACTTGTGAAATCAATATATCTTCAATTCTTAGTAAATTCTCATTAGTTTGTTCAAGTTTCTTAACACTTTGTTCTTTAATGTATTTTTGTTTGGAAATTCCAGATGCTTCTTCGAATAATTCCCTTCTATCTTCACTTTTTGATGACAGAATTTCGTCGATTTTACCTTGACCGATTACAGAATACCCTTCTTTCCCAATTCCCGTATTTAAGAATAATTCCTTTACATCTTTTAAACGAACTTGGTTTTTATTAATGTAATATTCACTTTCACCAGTACGGAAAACTCTTCTTGTTACTGTAATTTCTTGATAATCAATGTCTTTCCATAAGTCATTTTCGAATGTTATGGAAACTTGTGCAAAGTTAACAGGTTTTTCCTTCTGAGTTCCAGCAAAAATAACATCTTGCATTTTATTCCCACGGAGATTTTTTGCTGATTGTTCACCTAAAACCCATAAAATAGCATCAGAAATATTTGACTTTCCGCTACCATTAGGCCCAACAATTGCTGTTATGGGATTATCAAAATTCAATTTTATTTTATCTTTAAAGGACTTAAAACCTTGTATTTCAACTGATTTTAATCCCACAGCTACACCTCTTTTTCAATATATTTAAAAATATTTTCTAAATTAATATCAATTTTGTTGATATGATCTAACACTAAGAAGTTATTATTAGAATTAGAATATTTTATTGTTTTTAATCCATATTTTTCTTTAAAATAATTTTTGTTTTCCCCATTATAGCCGACAAAATTATTCAAAATATTTGGTTTGGCATGTATTTCTAGTGTTTCAAGATTATCATTTTTCAAAACATAATCTACCACTTTTCTATACAAATTATCTTCTACCAATTGTCTATAATTTGGATGAATTGCCCCTGCAACTACATCTTCGCCTTGTTTTATATTTTCTGTATTTAATAGACCTAATCTAATAACTGGAATGTTAGCGTTTATAAATTTCAAATATATTTTGGTACAATTTTCGACCGAATCGTGCAAATTTTCCGGACTATATTTATTAATTTGGGTAAAAGTTTCAAGCATAGTATTCTTTATAACTAAAGTTGGATATATCCTGACAAAATCAGGTTGTAACTTGATTAATTCATCTGCAGTATATAAGTCCATCTCTGTGGTTGATTTGTATAAGCCTGTCATCATTTGGAGCCCTAAACTAAATCCCATAGATTTTATCAGCTCAGAAGATGTTTTAACACACTGACTATCGTGACATCTTAAATTCGAATCTAATACACTATCTACCATTGACTGAACGCCTAACTCTATAGTTTCTACTTTAAATTCCTTAAGAATATTTAAAATGTGTTTATCAATATAATCAGGTCTTGTGGAAAGTCTAATCGATCGAACTTTACCGTCTTCAATGAATTCATTTGCTATTTTTAAATAGTCTATCATAGCTGTTTCTTCAATTCCTGTAAAAGATCCACCATAAAAAGCTATCTGAATATCTTCTTGACTTTTATTAGGAAAATTTGCAAGTTGATTTCTTATTTCACTTCTTATTTCATCTTTTTTAACAACTTCGATATAATTTGTAATTTTGCGTTGATTACAGAAAATGCAATCATTTGGACATCCTAAATGAGGAATGAACAATGATACAATGTAATTTTTCTTACTCATTTATTACCCTTAATTTAATCAAGGCGTTTCTTGCAGCATCTTGTTCTGCATGTTTTTTTGAAGATCCAAATCCAGATCCTATAACCAAGTTACCTTCATAAACATCAACATAGAATTTCTTGTCGTGATCTGGGCCTTCTTCTTTAACAATCTTGTACTTTAATTTATCTCTTGAATTTTTTTGATTATTTTCCTGTAACATAGTCTTATAGTCAATAAAACTAGACTTTGTTTCTATTTCAGCTATGAATAGACTTTTAAACTTATTTTCTACAATTTTAAAAGCCGATTCATAACCAGAATCCAAATATATTGCACCAAAAACTGCTTCGAAAGTGTCAGCAAGTACACTAGGTTTTTCGCTGCCACCTGAAATAAATTCACCATGACCCATCATTAAATATTTTCCTAATTCTAAATACTTGGCCATATTTGAGAAAGATTTTTCACATACCATTTGACTTCTAATCTTTGTCATAGCACCTTCTTTTAACGAAGATTTACTATTATACAAGAAGTCACTAACAATTAGATCCAAGACTGAATCTCCTAAAAATTCCAATCTTTCGTTTGAAATATCTTTATATGATTTGTTTTCATTTCCGTATGAGCTATGAAAAAAAGCCAGGTTTAACAGATTAATATCTGTAAACCTGTAATCTAATTTTTCTTCTAGTTCATGTAGTTTTTCAATTCTAGATTTGTCCACAACTATTTCCCTTGTGCCCTTTCAATTTCATTAACTACATCTTCTACATTTTTCAATGCTGATAGCTTTTCGTCATCAAGTTCAATATCAAATTCTTCTTCTACATCCATTACAATTTCCAATAATCGTACTGAATCTGCTTTAAGATCTTCTACAAATCTTGTTTTTTCGTCTATATCGTCTTTATTAAATTCATTTTTTAAGCCTTCAACAACTTTTTCATAAATTTCTTTATTCATTTACTAACTCCTTTTTTAATTTATCAGTAACATCTTCTTCAATGAATTTTACCAGAGTTAAAATTCCAGACATAATAGCGTCTCTATTAGATGACCCATGAGCTTTAAACACTGGCTTCTTCGTTCCTAGAAATGGTGCAGATCCAACACTGTTATAATCAATACCTGTACTCATTGATTTAATCATAGGAATAATAGCTTGTTGAGATTTTTCATCAAGCTTAGATAATTTTGACTTAGCTAAAGTTTTAATAAACTCAACGGAACCTTCAATTGTTTTCAGAAGAATATTTCCTGAAAAACCATCAGTTACCACGACATCAAAATCACCTTTCAAAACATCTCTTGCTTCAACATTACCTTTAAAATAAGGATATTTTGACAAACTCTTGTATGTTTCTAATCTTAATGAATCTCCCTTATGTTCTTCGACTCCAATATTTAATAGACCTACTTTGCAATCCTCTTTTCCTAAAATATTTTTGGAATATACATATCCCATTTTTGCAAATTGTTCTAATAACTCAGAAGTGACATCAACATTAGCGCCAACATCTAACACTACCACATCACCTTTTAAGCTAGGTACTGTAACCATTAAACAAGGTCTAGATACATTATCAAGCCTTTTTGTTATAAGTGTAGCTCCTGTCAATAAGGCGCCAGTTGATCCTGTCGATAAGAAACCATCGTAATCCTCGTTCAATAAATCAAAACATTTTCTCATACTGGAATCTTTTTTCGATCTTATCGCTTTCGTTGGTGATTCATTATTTTCAATGGTTTCTGTAGCATTTACAAAATCTATTTTGTCTTCAAATCTTTTATTTACAATATTTCTATTTTCTTCTTCATTTCCTACTATTGTCAAGTTAAAATCTTTTTTTTCAAGAGCCATTATAGCTCCTTCTATTAATTCTGATGCTCCTTTATCGGAACCCAAAGTATCTAATAAAATTTTCATACTTCACCTCTAGTATATTCTATCACAATATTGTATGTTATAACATAAAACAAATAAAAAAGCCGCTTAATAATAATTAAACGGCTCTCTTTTTCATTAATTTTGTTCTGAATTATCTACAACTTGTTTTCCATCGTAATACCCACATTCTTTACATACTCTGTGAGGTAATTTTGGAGATCCACAATTAGGACATGTAGTTATAGTAACTCTTGGTAATTTATACGAAGAAGCTCTTCTTTTATCTCTTCTAGTTTTAGAAGTTTTTCTCTTTGGTACTGCCATGCTACACCTCCTTAAGGACTTTAGTCCTTAAAATTTATACAAACAACGTAGTTAATTATAATATAATAATGTTAAGTTGTCAATAAAAATATTATTATTTTGCTAAGTCTAAAGTGTCTCTAGCAATCATTAATTCTTCATTAGTTGGAACAACATAAACTTTAACTTTTGAATCATCAGCTGAGATTAAAGCTTCTTCACGAGTGTTGTTCTTTTCAAGGTCTAATTTAACGCCTAATTCTTCAAATGTATTTAAGATTTCTTTTCTCATTGATGAAGAGTTTTCCCCGATACCACCAGCGAAGCAAATTGCATCAACATGACCTAATTCAGCCATATATCCACCGATATATCTCTTAACTCTTTCAATAAACATATCCAATGCTAATTGAGCTCTGTCATTTCCTTTTTCAGCTTCTTCTTCAAGATCTCTAAAGTCAGAACTAATTCCTGAAACTCCTAATACACCAGATTTTTTATTCAAAATTTGGTTCATTTCATCAGCTGAATATCCTTTTTCATTCATTAAGAATGTCATTACAGTAGGATCCAAATCTCCACTTCTAGTTCCCATTAAAAGTCCTTCCAATGGTGTAAGTCCCATTGATGTATCGTAGCATTTTCCGTCTTTAACAGCTGCTATAGATGAACCATTACCTAAGTGAACTGTAATAATATTGATATCTTCTTTATCTAATAATTGTTGAGTTCTTAAAGTAATATATCTGTGGCTTGTTCCGTGGAAGCCGAATTTTCTTAATCTGTAATCTTCATAGTATTCGTAAGGAATAGCATACATAAATGTTTTAGCTGGCATTGTTTGGTGGAAAGCAGTATCGAATACAGCGATATTTTTCTTTCCTGGAGCTAATTTTTCACATGCTTCAATTCCCATTAAGTTAGCTGGGTTGTGAAGCGGACCAAATTTGATAAATTCTCTAATCTTATCTTTTACTTTATCGTCAATAATGCAAGATTCTGTTAATTTATCTCCACCGTGTAGCACTCTGTGACCAATAGCAGATACTTCGTCTAAACTCTTGATAACACCATATTTTTCATCTAATAAAGCATCGAAAACATGGTTAATAGCTTCAGTGTGATCTTTCATTGGTTCTTCTACTACTAATTTTTCTCCATTAACTTTATGAGTTAATTTAGAACCTTCAATTCCAATTCTTTCTACTAATCCTTTACATAATACACTTTCATCAGTCATATCAAATAATTGATATTTTAATGAAGAACTACCACAATTGATTACTAATACTTTCATTTTTTCCTCCTAATTTTTACCTAATTTACTTTCTTTTCCATGAATCAATCTATTTATATTGGATCTATGCTTGAATAATGATATTATTCCTAGCAAAATATAAATTAAACCAATGTAAAAGTCTTTTCTAATGTAAATTAATCCATAAATAACAGCTGAAACACATCCTATTATGCTTCCCAATGAAACATATTTAGTTATAAGTACAACTATTAAAAACAATATTAATAAAAATAAAACTTGTAAAGGTTGGGCAAACAATAAAACACCGAAAGATGTCGCAATGCCTTTGCCACCTTTAAAATTATAAATAACTGGTAATATATGTCCTACTACACATAAAAGCCCACATACTAGTATACCTAAACTGCTGAAAAATTTAAAGCCCAAATATGCACACAATAATCCTTTTAAGAAATCTATCAAAAAAGTTGCCAAACCAAAGTTCACTCCATAAACTCTTAAAGCATTGGTTGCACCTGCATTTTTGCTTCCATAATTTCTTATATCCTGTTTATAAATCAACTTAGAAAGCATAATAGAACCACTTATATTACCTATGAAATAACATATTATTCCAAGGACGATTAAATATAAATAATTCACTATTTTCCCCTTGTCTTAAATTCAAATTGCAAAGGAACACCTTCAAAGCTAAAGTTTTCCCTTAGCTGATTTTCGATATATCTTTGGTATGAAAAATGCATCAAATCATTTCTATTTATAAACACCAAAAATTTTGGTGGTCTGGCTTCTATCTGAGTAATATAAAAGATTTTCAAACGAACACCTTTATCTGATGGTGGTGGATTTAATAAAACCGCTTTTGATATTACATCATTTAAAACACCTGTGCTAATTCTCATAGAATAATTATTATCTACTTTTTCGATTTCAGTAAACAAAGTATCGATTCTTTTATTTTCTTTTACACTTATGAACACGATAGGAACATACATTACAAATCCCAATTTAGTTCTGATATCTTTTTTGAAATCATTCATAGTGTTAGTTTGTTTTTCGACAAGATCCCATTTATTCACAAGAATAATCATAGCTTTGCCTTGATCATGAGCATATCCTAAGATTTTTGTATCTTGCTCGCTGACACCTTCAGTGGCATCTATCATTAGAACGCAAATATCAGACCTATCAATTGCTGACAAAGTCCTTACAACAGAATATCTCTCGACTTCTGTGTCAATCTTTTTTCTTTTTCTTAGACCTGCTGTATCTATAAATATATACTCATTTCCCTTGTAATTAATCTTAGAGTCTATGGCATCTCTCGTCGTTCCTGCAATATCAGTAACTATCATTCTTTCTTCGTTTAACAAGTTATTAATCAAAGAACTTTTACCAACATTTGGTTTTCCAATTAGACAAACTTTTGTAATATCCTCATCAGATTCTGTATTTGAATTATCATCAAATTTTGAAACAACAGCTTCTAGTAAATCTCCAAGCCCCATAGAATTTGAAGCACTTATAGGAAATATTTCATAAAATCCAAGATTATAAAAATCATACACATTGTCCTGTTGTTTTATATGATCAATCTTATTTACAACTAAAATTACGCTTTTTTTCGTTCTTCTAAGCATATCGGCAACTTCCATATCAATTGGAGTGATACCTTGTTTACCGTCAACCATAAACAAAATAACATCTGCAGTTTCAATAGCAAGTTCTGTTTGTTTTTTAATATTTTTAGTAATGATTTCATTACTTTTTGGTTCCAAACCACCTGTATCTACAACTGTAAAATATTTATTTTGCCACTCAGCTTCCATATACAATCTATCTCTTGTAACCCCTGGATCATCTTGAGTGATGGCGATTCTTTTTTTGATTAATTTATTGAATAATGTAGATTTTCCTACATTAGCTCTTCCTACAATAGCAACAACTGGTTTTGCCATGTTATCACCTCATTTCTCTATAAATGATACCATAAAATGTGTCAAATATACAATATTTCATCAAAAAAACAAAGCTAATACTAAACTTTTGTCTAGTATTAGCTTAAAATTTATCTATTGATTGGGAATTTTTTCATCAATTCTACAACGTCTTTTTTTATTTCTTCAGCAGGTCTACGTTTCTTTAATGCGTCTAACATAAATTCTGCTACTTTTGCAGCTTGTGCTTCTTTTAATCCTCTAGTTGTAATAGCTGGTGTACCAATTCTGATACCACTAGTTACAAATGGTGTTTCTGGATCATTCGGAATAGTGTTCTTGTTAGTTGTAATATTAACTTCACTTAATAACGCTTCTGCTTCTTTACCTGTCATTTCAAAGCTTCTGCAGTCGATTAATAATAAGTGGTTATCTGTACCACCAGAAACTAATCTTACATCGTTATCTAAGAAGACTTTTTCCATTGCTTTTGCATTCTTCAAAATTTGATGAGTGTATTCTTTAAATTCTGGTTGTAAGTCTTCTTTGAAACATACTGCTTTTGCTGCAATAATGTGTTCTAATGGACCACCTTGGAATCCTGGGAATACTGATTTGTCTAATAATTTTTTGTGTTCTTCCTTACAAAGTATAGCTCCACCTCTTGGTCCTCTTAATGTTTTATGTGTAGTTGTAGTTACAAAATCTGCATAAGGAACTGGACTTGGATGATCTCCAGTAGCAACTAAACCTGCTATGTGAGCCATATCTACCATTAAATAAGCTCCAACTTCATCTGCAATTTCTCTAAATTTTTTGAAATCTATAATTCTTGGATATGCAGAAGCACCAGCAACGATTAATTTTGGTTTGTGTTTTAAAGCTAATTCACGAACGTTTTCATAATCAATTGTTTCAGTTTCAGGATCTACACCGTAATCTACAAAATTATAATATTTACCAGACATATTTACTGGTGATCCATGAGTTAAGTGTCCACCTTCTGTTAATCTCATACCTAATACTGTATCTCCAGGTTTTAAAACTGCAACATATACAGCAATATTAGCATTTGCTCCACAGTGAGGTTGAACGTTAGCATGATCTGCATTAAATAATTCTTTTAATCTATCTATAGCTAATTGTTCTATTTTATCAACATGTTCACAACCGCCGTAATATCTTTTTCCAGGATATCCTTCAGCATACTTGTTAGTTAACTCAGTACCCATAGTTTCAAGTACTGCTTTTGAAACAAAGTTTTCTGAAGCTATCAACTCGATATGTTCTTCTTGTCTTTTGATTTCATCATTTAGATGTCCAAATACCTCTGGGTCAAAATTTTCTAAATTTTGTCTACAATTATTCATACAAACCTCCAATTATTTTCGTGATATGAACTAGGTCCTTATCAACAAATTTTTTATCTATAAATTTTACAATTATATAGCCAATTAATAATCCTACAAGTCCTATACCAAAAGATGCTAATTCAAAATTTCCTATTTTATTTTCCAAAATAGAATATGATGATATAAGAGCAATTAGGAAAAATG
Organism: Finegoldia sp. P2-F-LR; assembly: GCF_052932265.1. Classification (NCBI taxonomy): domain Bacteria; kingdom Bacillati; phylum Bacillota; class Tissierellia; order Tissierellales; family Peptoniphilaceae; genus Finegoldia; species Finegoldia sp. P2-F-LR. The sequence continues at coordinate 180,466 of NZ_JBRFJF010000001.1, forward strand.
TTAAAGGCACTAAATACAACAATGCTGTATATTTAAGCATTGAAGAATCGTCACCTGAAATTTGCACTCTATCTCCTACCTTAGCACTTATATAGTTTGCACATTCTATAACTTGCGTTTGATGTTCACAACCTGAACATTTACTACAACCTTCACCACCGCAAGCTCCTTTTCTAGTAATTAGAACAGATGCTTTAGTGGATTCGGTTTTTATAACCATTCCTTCTTTTGCCAAAATATTACCTCAATTCTTTAATAACATACGATGCAATCATAAGTCCGACACATGAAGGTACAAAGCTTATACTTGCCGGAGCATTTCTTCCATTTGAAGATAGAACTTCTCCTGACCTTTGTTCATCAGACCAAATGCATGTAAGTTTGTCAACGTTTCTTCTTTTTAACTCTTTTCTCATTACTTTAGCCATTGGACAAGTGTGGGTCTTTTTAATATCCGTAATTCTAAAAAGAAAAGGATTTAGTTTCGATCCCGCACCCATAGAACTTATCAACTTAATATCGTTTTTATAACAATACTCAGCCAAATCTAGCTTCGCTGATATTAAATCAATAGCGTCTATAACATAATTATAATCTTTAAGATTAAATAAATCAACAGTAGAATTATCAAACTTTTCCCTAAATTTAATAACTTTGCAATTCGGATTAATTCTGTGAATTCTTTTTTCAAATTCATCTACCTTATAATTTCCAACAGTATCTTCCAAAGCTATAATTTGGCGATTGATGTTTGTTATATCGATAGTATCATAATCTACTATTGCTAATGTTCCTACTCCACATCTAACCAAAGCTTCTATTACAAAACCTCCAACTCCACCGCAGCCAATAACAGCTACTTTGGAGTTGATGATATTTTCTAGGTCATTTTCGCCTATTAGAAGTTTTGTTCTTTCAAATCTTTTATCCATACTAATCTAATTTGATGTGAATTTCTTTAAGTTGTTTCTCGTCAACATTTGATGGAGCACCAGTTAATAAATCTGTAGCAGATTGTGTTTTAGGGAATGCTATAACATCTTTGATATTATCAGTTCCAACTAATAACATCATAAGTCGATCCATACCATACGCTAATCCACCATGTGGAGGTGTTCCATAGTTAAAAGCTTCTACAAAGAAACCAAATTTGTTTTCAATCATTTCTTCAGTTAATTCTAATGCTTCGAACATTTTCTTTTGTAAATCAGAATTGTTAATTCTTATAGAGCCTCCACCAATTTCATCTCCATTACATACAATATCGTAAGCTTTAGCTCTTACTTTTTCCTTGTCAGTTAACAAATATTGAATGTCTTCTTCTTTTGGCATTGTAAATGGGTGATGCATTGCTACAAATCTGTTTTCTTCTTCGTCGAATTCAAATAATGGGAAATCAACTATCCAAACAAATTCGAATGTATCATTGTCAACCAAATTCATATCTCTTGCAATTTTGTTTCTTAATGCACTTAATCCATTAAATACAACATCATTTTTGTCTGCTAGTACAAATATTAAAGCATTTTCGTCTTCTTTTGTAGATTCAATTATTGAATTCATTTCTTCATCAGATAAGAATTTTTTAATTGAAGATTGAATTTCTCCATCGTGAACTCTTATCCAACTTAAACCTTTAGCACCGTATTCTTTTACAAATTTTTCTAATTTGTCAATTTTTTTACGTGAGTATTCACTTTCATAATTACCAATATTGATACATCTAACGCTCTTGTTTTTATCATTACAACTTGAGAATACTTTGAATTCTGAATCTTTTACTAATTCAGTGATATTTTTCAATTCAAATCCAAATCTCAAATCTGGCTTGTCGCATCCATATCTTTCCATAGCTTCTGCGTAAGTCATTCTCTTAATAGGAGTTGGAATATCAATTCCTCTAATTTCTTTGAAAAGTTTTTTAATCAAGCCTTCATTCAATGTCATTACATCTTCTTGATCAACAAAACTCATTTCCATATCCACTTGAGTGAATTCCGGTTGTCTATTCGCTCTCAAATCTTCATCTCTGAAACATTTAACGATTTGGTAGTATCTGTCCATTCCGCTAATCATAAGAAGTTGCTTCATTAACTGTGGTGATTGTGGCAGTGCGTAGAAACTGTGTTCATTTACTCTACTAGCAACCAAATAATCTCTAGCTCCTTCTGGAGTTGGCTTTCCTAAAAAAGGAGTTTCAATTTCATAAAATCCATTTTCATCTAAATAATCACGAATTAATTTATTAGTTTTGGCTCTTAATTTTAAATTATTTTGTAATTTAGGTTTTCTTAAATCCAAATATCTGTACTTTAACCTAACAGCTTCTTGAGCATTATCATCATCTTTAATGTAAATTGGTGGAACATTCGCTGTATCCAAAACAATTAGTTCACTAGCTATAACTTCAATTTCTCCAGTAGGAATGTTGTTGTTTTTTGATTCTCTTTCTCTAACATCACCTTTTACACATAAAACATATTCGCTTTTAACATCTTTTGCTTTATCGAAAATCTCTTTGTTATCATCCTTTATAGCTATTTGAGTTATTCCTGTGTTATCTCTCAAATCTATAAAGATAAGAGATCCTAAATTTCTCTCTTTTTGAACCCATCCCATAAGAATGACTTCTTTGTTTACATCACTTAATCTCAACTCCCCACACATGTGAGTACGTCTAAGATTTCCCATACTATTCATAAAAAACCTCCTAAAATATAAAAACCCGTCCTTATGATAAGGGACGAGTTAAATCGCGGTACCACCCTAATTAGGTAAACCTCACTTTAATTTATAACGCTATTAAGCGGAAAATTCGACTCAAAAATGTCTGCAATTACTATGAATAATAAGTCACACCAACCCTTATCTCTCTGAAAATCAATCATAATGCGCTCTTTTTATCTTTGTCTTTATAACAAAATTATATTCAAAAAACTTTCAATTGTCAAACCATCTATTTTTTTCTTCTGTTCTTATAAAAAGCGATAATTTCGTTTAGTTCATCGACCTTAAAAATTAAGATACAACTCAAATAACTAATTCCTGCAACAAATATAGACATCATTAATGATAATGTATTTGAAAATCTTATATTTGTCATTTTAAATGTAATGTAAGCTAAAGCTCCCATTATCAACGATGAAATCAACATCTTAAAAATATTTACAAATGATGATTTTGTAGAGCTAAAATCCCCAATTTTTTTGTGTAATCTCATTATTATCATTATTGCTCCAATTAGATTTGCAAAACTTGTTGCTACTGCTAATCCTACTAAGCCAAAAATTCTTGATAAAATAATATTTCCTATTATATTTATAGCAACCATAATAACAGAATTAATTGTAGGAGTTTTTGTATCATTCATTGCATAGAATGATTTCGACAAAATATCTCTGATAGCAGTTCCTATGATTCCCAAAGCGTAGAAGAACATACAAACTGATGTCATATCAACATCATTCATTGTGAAAGCTCCCCTAAAGAATAGCATCTTAGTAATAGGATAAGATAATACCAAAAGTCCTATTGTCGCTGGGATTACTAAAATACAAATCATAGACATTGATTTCATTATGCTATCTTTCATTTTATTCAAATCATTAGCGATAAAATTTCTAGACAATTCAGGATACACAATTACAGAAATATTTGCTATAACAATACCAGTTACAAATTCAATAAGCCTTGATGCATAATTTAGAATTGGAATACCATTAGCTGAAACTGTAGATGCTATCGACTTATCTACCATAACATTGATTTGATTTACCGATACTCCTAAAATTATCGGAATTGATAAAAGAACAATCATCTTTACATTTTTATCTGAAAAATCTAAAATCTTATGATATTTAAAATTCTTTCTTTTCGTTATAAATATGTAAGGCAAATATTGGAGTGCATTTCCCAATAGCAAACCAATTCCAACTATCATATTATTATCGTATTTATTGGAAATGACAAGAGCAAGTATAATGAAGAAATTCATTATAAAACCTTGTAAATTTTGAACTACAAAATGATTATTCGCATTCAAATATCCCTTGAATACACATGACATTATGGACGGTATCATTGACAATAAAGTCAATCGCATGAATTTTATAGTTAATTCTTTTGTATATCCAGTAAATCCTGGAGCGAAAATTTTAATTACAGATGGTGTAAAAATCTCAAGTATTACTATTAATGCTAATATTGTAATAACAACTATATTGTTGATATTTGATGTAAAAACATCGCCTTCTTCCTTTCCCTTTTCGTGTACTATTCTATTGTATATAGGAATAAAAGAAGTTGAAATTCCCGCTGAAAATAAACTTACTATTGTAATCGGCAGTATTTGTGAAACCAAAAACGCGTTAGCAACCGGTCCATTTGTAGGAAAAAAATATGCCAGTGTAGTTTCTCTTACTAATCCTAAGACTTTTGATAGTAGTGTAATTATCATCAGTATAATTGCAGTCTTTTTCATAAGTATCTCCTGTTTATATTTAAAAAATATGTTGGTTGTGATATTATTTATACTATAGATAATAACACAGGTCTAACGATAATTAAAGGTGATAAGATGAATATAAAGTTATTGGTAAAAAAAATGGATGAATTGGTTGACTCTTCGGACATAAAAATAATAAACGATATCGACAATATATCGTTAAATTGTATTTCCGATCAGAAAAACACACTATCCATAATGGAATATGGCAAAAATATTATGTGTCCTAAAAATTCTAATATTCTTTTTTTGAAAGCAGAAGATGAAATTATAGAAAACGAGAACGCAAATATTATTTATTCAAAAGAAGATGATATTTTCAAAGTTTACGAAATTGTGAATGGATTTTTGCGAGAGCATTCCGAGTTCTATAATAGAATTTATAATACAATTTCAAACCGTGAGGCCGTTAATAATTTGCTTTTAATCATAAAAGATTATTTTGATGTAAATGTATGCCTGTTGAACTCAAACAAAAAGTTGTTGCTAAATACATTTGATTTTTCAACTATAAAAAAGATTTATCCGTTGGAAATAAAAAAGAAAAGCTTGAGTAAATTGTACGGATATCTCGCTTTTGAAACTATTGAAGATGAATATGAATTTGAATTCAGAAAAATTTCCAAAATAATTTCAACATATATTTATAACAATGTAAATGGGCTGATAAATTCAAAAGAAGACATATACAGCACTATTAAGAATTTGATTTCTGGAAATATTACAGAAAAAGACGAAGAAAATATCGCAAATATAGGTTGGAAAACAGATGACAATTACGATATTAATGTAATAAAAATTGAAGGTGGTTTATTCAAATACCAAGACATGTTTTCACATGGTAACAGATTTGTTTTGGATTATCCAATGTATATGTATTCTGTATTGCAAGAAGGATACCTTGTGTTATTAACTAATAATAAAATTAAAGATGTTTCATCAGTAAAGACAAACTTAAACTTTTTTACTGAAAAATACGACTTAAAAAGCATTAAATTATCACTAAAAAACAACCTCTTCAATTTGAAAAAAGCTTATGATTTATCTAGAAGAATTTTAGAAAACAATATAGAATTAACTGAAAACCTAAACGATAATTGCTGTAAAATCATCTATGATTTGGTATGCTTGGATTCTGAAATAGTAATATTAGTTCCAGAATTCATCTATAAACTAAAATATGACGATATAAATAATGGCACAGACCTTCTCAGAACATTATACTTTTATCTTGTAGAAGAACGCTCATTGATTAAAGCATCTCAAAGACTGAATGTACACAGAAACTCCATTGTTTATAGAATAAACAAAATTAATGAATTGGTAGATATTAATTTGGATTGTTACAAAGCAAGAAAAAACATAATAAGCGCTTTGGAAATCATCGACCGATTGGACAATACGCTTAAAATAACAGAAGAAGACATTTAATTGTCTTCTTCTATTTTTTGCAATAATTGCATTGCCATATTAAAAATATCTTCGTGTACATCGTCATAAGAAACCAAAGTTGACAATGTGTCTTTTGCTTTTGCAACTCTATTTGAGTTTAGTTCAATAACTGCCTTATTGTACAATAAAATCTCATTGTCTTTATGAATTTTAAGCCCACGACTTAAAACCTGAATTGATTTTTCAAAATCATAATCGTTGAAATAAGCCACAGACATATCATTATACAAATCAACGTGATCAAATCCCATGCTTTCAGCTTTTTCAAAATATTCTATAGCTTTATCCAAATCATTCAAATTCAAGTAACATTTACCCATTAAATAAACAATTCTGGAAGTTTTTTCAAGTTCTTGGAAAATTTCAAGTGCTTTTTGTGGTTTCGAATTGATTAAAGTAGTCGCAAAATCCAAATCTCTTAAAGGCTTTATATCCTCCATTAAACGTTCAACTTCATTTATCACAATTAATACTCTTTTTTCATCGTAATCATTAGGTGAAGTTGCCATCTTATGAGTATTTTTTAAGTAATCATAAGCTTTTATATAATTATGATTTAGTAATTCTAGATTTGCAAGTTCTACATAATTTAAGAAGAAATCAGGAAAATTCAAAACATTTTCATTTAACACTCTGAAAGCTTCTTCGATAAAAATACTAGAATTAAACTCATCTTCAAACGCCATTAATCTCAAACAATACGCATAATAATACGCATTATCTGCAATATCCGATTTTAATATATCATTTGTTCTAAAATAAATAACGGCTTCTTTTGGGTTTGAAATCTTTTCAACTCCCATAGATATTATTGATTTTTCAATATCAGGAAAAATATTGTACATAATATCTGTGTAGTTTACACAGTATTTGAATGATCTATCGTAAGCTATGTTATAAATCATGCCTTTAATTATTAATTCCAAATCAAAATTTTTGACGAAATCATTGTTCTTGACTCCATCTAACAAATCTTTCTCTAAAACAGGTAGTGGAATATCTTTATCAATGTAATCATTTGATTCTAATAAATTCACATACACCAACTGGTCCATAAATTTACTGAAATATTCGTCAATCTTATTAATCATTTATTTCTCCCCCGTTTCTAAAATTCTGTACAAATTAGCCCTATACAACATGAACAACGAAATGAACATCAAAAGCAATCCAAATTTTAAAATCGACACAACTTCATTTGACATTATAAAGTCTTCAAATGTGTAATTCTTCATAATCAAATTATACAAAATTGCAAAAATCGCAACATTAGGTATATTCCATGTTAAAAAATTTTTAAAATTAAATTTTAATGATGTGCAAATCGATTTATAAAATTCTTCGTCAATCATGTAAAGTGTCTCCACTAAAGGATTAAATATTAATAAAAGAACAATTACTGCTCCCTCGTATTTTTTTAAGAAAAAATACAACAACAATAAAATTCCTCCATTAAAAGCGACCTTTAACATTAATTTGGGAATAGTAATCGGTTCTATTTGATAGTTATCTCTTGTATGAACCGAAATACTAAGCATATTTAAAAGGATACTCAACAGAAATGTAACCAAAACCGCTATTATCACACTAGATATTTCTTTAGATACAGATAATCTAAACAAAATATTATTCGACATATTTAACGATAATTTCATTACAATCATTGATGCAAAAATCAACGGAAAATATTTAATTGTATGTGCGGTTCTTGTAAAAGAATTTTTGATTATTTCTATAAATGAGTCCATTATTCTCCCTACATTCTAACTGGTGCTTCAATGCCTAACAAGCTCAAAGATAATTTCAAGCATTTGTTAACAGAATAAGTTAAATACAATCTTTGATATTTTAGTTCATCTTCTACAGTGTTGATTGGACAATTTGCATAAAATTTATTGAATAGTTTTGCTAATTCTACCGTATAACGTGTCAAGAAAGAAGGTTCGTATTTTTCAGTAGCATTTAATAAAACTTCTTCAAATTTTGATAAGTGTTTTACAATGTCGATTTCTGTATCGTCAACTAATAAATCAAATTTGCTATTGTCTTTTAATTCAAATTCTCCCTTGTCTAATATAGAACAGCTTCTTGCAAATGTATATTGTGTATATGGTCCAGTTTCTCCATCAAAATTCAAAACTTGATCCCAATCAAACGTATAATCTTTTATTCTATTATTGAATAAATCTTGGAATATTACAGCTCCAACACCAACTTGTTTTGCCACTTCTTCTTTATTTTCAAGATTAGGATTTCTTTCTTCTATGATTGATTTTGTTTTATCAATAGCTCTATTTAAAACATCTTCTAGGAAAATAACTTTACCTTCTCTCGTTTTCATAGATCCATCTTTCATGCTAACCATACCAAAAGAAACATGTTCGCAATCATTCCACCAATCAAATCCCATTTTTTTCAAAACGGCTCTTAATTGTTCAAAATGAAGTTTTTGTTGACTAGCAACAACGTATACATTTTTATAAAAATCGTAAGTTTTTTTACGATACATTGCAGTAGCAATATCTCTTGTTAAGTATGTTGAGGAACCATTTGATTTTTTTATTAAAACAGGTGGCAAGTTTTCATCATCCAAATTGATTATCATTGCACCATCAGATTCTTCTAGTAAATTTTTCTTATCTATAGCTTCTAATGCATCTCCAATAAATTGTGAGTGGAATGATTCACCATTAAAATTGTCAAACTCAACTCCTAGTAAATCATAAACTCTTTGGAATTCTTTTAGAGAAATTTCTCTAAACCATGACCATAATTTTACAGCTGTAGGATCTTTTTTTTCTAATTTATCGAACCAATCGCGTGCCTCATCCATGTAAGTTTCATCTTCTTTTGCGATTTTATTGTATTTTACATAAAGATTTAAAAGTTCTTTAATTGGATCGGCATTTATTTTATCTTCGTCACCCCATTTTAAATAGGCTGATATCATCATACCAAATTGAGTTCCATAATCACCAATGTAATTAACACCTGTTGTATTAAACCCTTGATATTTCATTATGTTTCTGATGGCATTTCCTATTACAGTGGAGCGTAAATGTCCAATATGAAATGGCTTTGCTATATTTGTAGAAGAAAAGTCAAACACAACATTTTTCCCAACGCCGATATGACTACTTCCAAAATCATCTTTAACAGCTTCTGTTAGAACACTTTCTACTAATTTTGAATTATCTACAAAAAAGTTTACGTAAGGACCTACATTTGCAATTTTATTGATATTTTCATTGTTAAATTCTTTTTTTGCTAACTCTTCTGCGATTAAATTAGGTGCTTTTCTGAAAGTTTTTGCTAATTTAAACACTGGAAACGCATAATCACCCATATCACTGTTTGGTGGAATTTCGATTAAATCTGATATTTCTTTTTCAGTTAGACCAGTGTCAAATCCAAGTATAATTTCTTTTACTTCTTCTTTAAAATTTATCATTTTAATCCCCTTATTTTAAATAAATGAAAGTAGCTCCAAGCCCGCCTTCATTGTAACCTGCATCTTCTATCTTTTTGATTCTTTTATCACTTCTTAGGTATTCTCTGATACCTTTTCTGAGCATACCAGTTCCTTTTCCGTGAATTATATTCACTTTTTTCAAACCGACAATTACACAGTCATCAATGTATTTGTCAAGTTCGTATATCGCTTCTTCGATATTCTTACCACGCAAATCAATTTCGCTTTTTATATCAGAATTAGCTTTATTTTTTATAATACTTTTAATGCTCTTTGATGATTGAATCACTTCTTGTTCTTTAATTTTCTTCAAGTTCTTAACATTGGCATTTATCTTTAAGATACCCACTTGAACCAATAAATCACCTTTTTTATCAGGCTCTGAAACAATAGTACCTTGTTGGTCAATTCCTAAGATTTCGACTTCATCTCCTAATTGAAGATTTTGTTTCTTAGAAGTTTCGTTCAATAGTTTTTTACTGGAACTCTTTTTAATTCTTTTATTAAATTTACTTTCAACATCATTAGCTACTGTTCTGGCATCAGATTCTTTCTCTAAGAATTTTAATTTATTGATAAGCTCACGTGATTCTTCCTTAGCTTGAATATAAATTTCATTTGCGTTTTCTTTTGCTTCATTAATTATTCGTTCTTTTTCTATTTTTGTCTTTTCAAGTTCTTTTTCGTATCTGTCACGAAGTTTCAATAAATCTTCTTTAAGTTCTAATTGTTTTCTTTTATCTTCGTCAATTTGTTTCTTTTCAGATTCAATATCTGATAAAACATCCTCAAAATCTTTGTCTTCTTGAGACAAGATTTCCTTTGCATTATTAATTATATCATCATCAAGACCAAGTCTTCTAGAAATTTCAAATGCATTTGATTTACCAGGAATTCCAATTCGCAATCTATAAGTTGGTGATAAAGTATTTACATCAAATTCTACTGAACCATTTTTTACGTATCTTTCTGTCAATGCAAATATTTTAAGTTGAGAATAGTGAGTTGTAGCAATTGTTCTTATAGATTTGTCTAAGAAAATTCTCAAAATTGCAATTGCTAGTGCTGCTCCTTCTGTTGGATCTGTCCCAGCTCCAAGCTCGTCGAATAAAACAAGAGAATTAAATGTAATATTATTTACAATGTGTACAATATTTTTCATATGAGCTGAAAAAGTAGACAAAGATTGTTCTATACTTTGTTCATCACCAATATCTGTGAAGATATTGTCGAAAATTGCTACTTCCGAATTTTCATCTACGGGAATTAAAATTCCAGACTGTGCCATTAAAGTTATCAGACCTACTGTTTTAAGTGTTACAGTTTTACCACCAGTATTAGGTCCAGTTATTACCAATGTATTATAATCATCACCAAGATAAATACTTATAGGCACAACTTTTTTCTTGTCCAATAAAGGATGTCTTGCATTTTTGAAATTAAAATATCCAATGGTGTTTAGTTTGGGATTTGTCGCATCAATTTCTATCGCATATTTTGCTTTAGCGAATATGAAATCTAATCTTGATAAAACATCCTGATCCACAAAAATAGAATCCTTAGCATCATAAACTCTATCAGAAATTTCTTTCAAAATTCTTATTATTTCTTCTCTTTCTTCTGCTTCAAGCATTCTCAATTCATTGTTTAATTCTACAACCTCCATCGGTTCGATGTATACTGTTTGACCCGAAGAAGAATGGTCGTGTACGATTCCTTTAAAAGATGATTTATGTGAAACTTTTACAGGAATTACATATCTATCATCTCTCATAGTTACGATGTTTTCTTGTAATGCTTGATCATTAGAAGATAAAATACTGTTAATTTTATCTCTAATATTTTCTGTCTTTTGCCTTTTAGTTTGTCTAATTCTAGCGAGATTTCTACTAGCATTATCGCTAATTTCATCTTCGGAAATTATTGCATTATTTATAGTTGCTACTAAATCGGGCTCTTCCACCAAAGAATCCATCATTGCCATAATCATAGGGTAATTTTCGTGATTTTCGTCAGATTCTCCAGCGTATCTTTTTATATCGTGAACGCTACTTAAGATTTGGCCGATTTTCAACAAAACTTCTGGAACTATGTATCCACCCTTTGATACATGCATTATACTTGCTTTAACATTTATAATCTCATATATAGGAGGATTAGAAAATTTGTAAATCATACTCATAGCTTCATAAGTTTCATCCAAACTTTGTCTGATTTCATCCTCATTTATCATAGGTTCCAATTTATTGGCTATACTTTTGCCCAATTTAGATTTGCAAAGTTTTTCAATTTTATTTTTTATTTCGTTGTATTCAAGTGTGTTTAATGTCTTTTTATCCATTTATAAAATTCCTTTTTTAAAATGAAATTCATTAGATTTTCCAGTTGCATATTTGTTTTTTCTAATTGAATATAAGTTGAAATCTATATCATTCTCATCTATCTTAATTCTATCACAAGAATAAATTAAAGAGTAATCGTCCATTCTTACAACCTTATATTTAGAAAAATCTCCTTCAATATAACAATCATTAAACTTACAGAACTCACAATTTTCCCCATTACATTTTATTATGCTCGAAAAAGGACAATAAATAGTAATCATATTAACTAAGTTTTCTTCAACAACCAATTCATAATTGTAATTTGAATTTTCTACAATTTCTTTAATTTCAGATTTGTTTAATTCAACGGATAAAGTTATTACATCTACTCCCAAATCATTTAAAACTTTTGCTGATAAAGTATTAAATACATTCATCTGATAGTCACTAACAACAAAATCAGCTCTAATATCCCTAGCTATAATAATATCTCCAATATTATTGATTAAAAGTTTGGATACATTATTTTCTCTGCACCTTTTTATAAACTTATCCGTTTTTTCTTGATTCAAAAATCTTGGAACTCTCACGATGTATTCTGATGAAATTTTATCGCTGTAACCATCCACTTCATCTACATTAACTGTTTTATAACTTGAATTATTAATTCTATTTTTTTCTATTAGTTTATCTAAATTTTTCAGATCAACATTTTTTTGTTTTCTATGATTAAAATCAGCTTTTTCGTTCAAATAGAATTCTATGAAATCTCTTCTTATCTGATTTATCTGACTTTTCGATAAAAATAATCCATCATCTAGAATAATCTCCAATTTATTAATGTTTACTGGATAGTTTCCTGTTTTTAGTACTTGATTACGAATAAAATCGTCATCTATTGGCTTATTTTTTGCGTCATCGCAAATTATATTAGTGTTATATTTTAGTCCATTAACAGATATTTGAATAGGTTGAAATTTTTTACAAATAAACTTGACTTGTAAATTAAATTTCACATTTTTTTCTTCATTTGATTCATCAACTATTTTAATGTGACTAACTCGTTTTACATCAGAATTTTCAAGAGCATCACCTATGTTTTTAAATGAAGTTATGCTATTTTTCGTATAATTTTCAGTTAATGTCAACGGAAAAGTATTTTTCCCGTTAGAAAGTATTAAAATATCTTTCTTAAATACATCTTCTGTAAATTTTATTTTTCCTTTTCCTAAAACTTTTCTACTGTGTTGCCTTTAATTTGATTTTTTCTACCAAGTTCAACGTAATTGTATCCATTTGTATTATTGATTAATCCTTTTGTAAATCCACGATTTTTAACTTCGTCTAAATAATAATCGTTTTTACCATTGTCTAATTTTTCTCTGTAAGATTTTACAATAGAGTACACATATTCCTTGGATTTCATTCTTCCTTCGATTTTCAAACTATCACAGTATTTTGCGATTTCGTCAACATTATCAATAGTACACAAATCTTTTGGACTGAGGTAAGACAGCTTTGAATTAATAGTTTCGTTGGCTAAAATAATCTTGTAATCCTTCCTACAAGGTTGAGCACATCTTCCTCTATTTGCACTTCTATCACCATTTAATGAACTCATCAAGCATTGCCCCGATTGGCACACGCATAATGATCCATGAATGAAAACTTCTATTTCAATGTCACAGTTTTTCCTAATATTTTTTAATTCTTCTAAATCAGTTTCCCTAGCCAATACAATTCTTTTGAAACCAAGTTCTTTGGCAATTAATGCCCCATTCAAATTATTAATGTTCATCTGAGTAGATGCATGTAAATCCAAATCAGGAAATAACTTGTTTACAAGATATGCCAGACCAATATCTTGCACAATTAGTGCATCAATATCGATGTTATATAATCTGTTTACATAATCAATTGCCTTGTAAATTTCTGATTGTTTTATAAGAGTGTTTAATGTTACATAAACCTTAACGTTTCTTAAATGGCAGTATTTTACAACTTCCTTAACATCTTCTACAGTAAAATTTTCAGCATAAGCCCTTGCGGAAAATTCTTTTGTTCCAAGATAAATGGCATCAGTTCCCGCACGGACACTTGCTTTTACCATGTCCCAATTTCCGCAAGGAGCTAATATTTCACTAATCAATGATTTCATCTCTTTGATAATCCATTAAAATATTTTCTAGCTTATTTTTTTCAAAAGCTAATTTATTATATTCGTCTTTTAAATCTTTGTATTTTTGAGATATATCATCATTTTCTGTTTCGTAAAATTCAATTTGTTTTTTCAAATCTTCCGTAGTTTTATTCTCTTTTTTGAGTTTTGTATTTAAATCTGATGCTTTTTGTTCATATTGCGCTTTGATTTCGTTAGCGTATTTTTCAGCTTTTTTCTTTATATCTTCTTTTTCCTTTTCAGAATTTTCTTTAATTTCATTGTATTGTTTAGTCATTTGTTTTAAGTTTGTTTCTTTAATAACCAAATTTTGATATAATTTTTCGCAATCAGATTTTAAGTTAGAATAATCCTTGATAATCGGATCATTCTCTTTTTTGTATTCATTTAATTCAGTTGTTAAATTATCGTGAGTTTCTGCCAAATTCATAAGAGCTAAGATAGTTGCATTCAAAGTCGTTAATTTTGAATTTCTGTTTTTACAATCTGCAATATCCTTGTTAATTTTTTCAACTATCTTATCTGTTTCTTCTCTAGATTTTTCAGTAACAATATTGTAAGTTGAACCTTGAATTACAACTTGTAATTTGTTCATATACATTCCTACTTTCTCAATGTTGCATTGAATTTTTGTTCTAATGAATTTAATATTTCTTCTTGTATTTTTTCAATAGTTTTGTCTTTTAATGTTTCATCTTTTGATTGATATATAATTCTGTATGCTAAGCTCTTCTTATCATTATCAACATGTTCACCTTTATATTCATCAAATAAGTAAACATCCTTGATGATACCATTAGAGTGATTTAGAATTTCTTTTTCAATTTCAATACTTTCCAATTCTCTATCCACCACAAGAGCTATATCTCTTTCAATTGAAGGATATTTACTAATTAGTGAGTAAAGCTTTTTGAAATCCATATGTTTAATTAATTCTGTAAAATGAATTTCTCCAACATAAACTCTATTATCAAAGTCAAAGTTGTCTCTTACTTCATAACTTATTTCACCAAATGTTGCGATCAATTCACCATTTACCAATATATCAGCGCACCTACCGCTGTGATAAGTTTTATTATCTTTGTTTTTTACGATTTCATAATTATCAATTCCCAATTCGTTAAATAATGCCAAAATCATAGATCTAACATCGTAGAAATCATAATCTCCATACATTCCCAAAGCTAATTTTTTAGTTTCAATCCTTTCGTTTCCAACCAAGTGGAAAGTATTGCCCAATTCATATACGCAAATATCTTTGATTTTATTTTTATAATTCTTAGATAGTATATCCAAAATATTTGGTATAATTGTGGATCTCATCACAGAGAAATCTTCTCCTAGTGGATTGATTAGTTTGATCAATTTATCATCATCCATTTCAACCATTGCTTTAGAATAGGATTTTGGGCTGATGAATGAATAAGACAACACTTCAAAAGTATTCATAGAATACAAAGCTTTTTTCGTATTATCTATGGCAATTCTTTCTTCGCTCTTAACACCTCTCTTTAGTTTTCCGATAAGAGGTTTAGCGCCAATTTTCTCAAATGTGTAAATTCTTCCAACTTCCTCAATTAAATCTTGATAAATTGAAACGTCTTGTCTGTGGAATGGAACTTTAACTTTGATTCTCTCGTCGTCTTCTGACACAATTTTAAATTCCAATAATTGTAATATATTTTTAATTTCTTCATTTGAAATATCTGATCCTAATAAATCATTGCATTTTTTGTAAGATAGCTCTACATCTTCTAATTTTTCTTTACATGTAATCACATCTATAGAATTATTAATCACAGTGGCATTTGTAATATCTTCAATTAATTTACAAACTCTCAATGATGCTAAATCACATAATTGTTGGCTTACACCCTTTTCAAATCTTGTGGAGGCATCAGTTCTTAAAGATAATCTTCTTGATGAAAGTCTAATTGTATCGCTATCAAAACTTGCAGCTTCAATAAGCACATTTGTAGTATCTAATGTTATCTCTGAATCAAAACCACCCATAATTCCAGCGATACCTAATGAGTTTTCACCGTCACAAATTATTATATCATCTGATAATTCACGTTCAACATCGTCTAGTGTTGTAAATTTTTGTGAACCAGATTCTTTTACTATAATTTTCTTATCTGCGATTTTATCCAAATCGTAGGCGTGAATTGGTTGACCAGTTTCCAACATTACAAAATTTGTAATATCAACAATATTGTTAATAGGTCTAATTCCAGATTGAATAAGTCTATTTTTTAGCCATTGTGGACTATCTCCTATTTTTACATTTTTTACAACTCTTGCTACATAACGTGTGCACTTGTTAGTTTGAATATCAACAGAATTTACGTAATCATTGATATCTTCATCAAAGTTTTTGATTTCAATAGAAGGATATTTGATTTTTTTGCCAAAAGATGCAGCATATTCTCTTGCCATTCCTAAAACGGATAAGCAATCCGGTCTGTTTGGTGTGATTTCAAACTCAATTATAGGTTCATTAATTTCAAGTGCATTAGTAACAGTTTCGCCAATTTCGTTTTCAGATAAAACAGCGATTCCATCTTTGGAGTTTTTATCTACAACTGAAGTTTCAAATCCCATTTCTTCAAAACTTGTCAACATTCCAGGGCTCATAATTCCTTTAAGATCAGCTTCTTTTAAAACAATATCTCCAGGAAGAGTTGCCCCTACCTGTGCATAACAAACAAACATATCTTCTTTGATGTTTTTTGCACCTGTTACTACTTCTATTTCTGAATTGCCAGTATCTAACGTGACTATGGATAATCTATCTGCATTTGGATGCTTATCAATTTTCTTTATTTGAGATACAATTAATTTATCGTTTAAATATTTACTTTTATCTATAACCGATTCAACGTGACTTCCTGTTTCTGAAAGTCTATCTGTAATAGTTTTTATCGATTCGTCTACATCGACGTAATCTTTAAGCCAATTAATAGGTAATAACATATTTCCTCCTAGAATTGTTCCAAAAATCTCTTATCGTTATCGTACAACAATCTTATATTGTCGATTTTGTGTTTTACCATTGTAATCCTGTCAACTCCCATACCAAATGCAAATCCAGTATAAACTTCAGGATCTATTCCACAATTTCTTAAAACATTAGGATGAACCATTCCACATCCTAAAAGCTCCATGCTCCAACCTGTATCATTGCAACTTGGGCATCCTTCGCCTTTACAATCGAAGCAAGTGACATCTACTTCCATTGAAGGTTCTGTAAATGGAAAATAATGTGGTCTAAATCTTGTTTCTATTTCTTCTCCAAATAAGTTTTTGATGAAAATATTGATTGTATCCATTAAGTTAGCCATAGTAACGCCTTTATCCACAACCAATCCTTCGATTTGATGGAACATTGGTGAATGTGTATCATCTACATCATCAAATCTAAAAGTTCTTCCCGCAGAAACCATTCTAATAGGTGGTTTTTGAGCTTTCATTGTTCGGATTTGTACACTTGATGTGTGTGGTCTAAGTACAGTTTTATCATCCAAATAAAAAGTATCAGATAAAGATCTTGAAGGATGATATTTTGGTGAATTTAATAAATCGAATGTATTTTCCACTGTATCAATTTCAGGACCATCCACAATATCAAATCCCATTGTTTGGAATAAATTTTCCAATTGGATTATTGTTTCATTAAGTGGATGTCTGTGAGAGATTTCTCTGACACCTCTATTTGCAGTTACATCTATTTCTTCTTCTTTTAATTTTATCTTTTTTTGTTCTTGTTTTAATTGTTCAAATTTATTGGACAATAATTCTTCAATTTCAGATCTAACTTCATTTGCTAATTGTCCCATAATCGGTCTTTCTTCTTTAGAAAGTTTACCCATATTTCTTAGAACAAGTGTCAAATCACCTTTTTTACCAAGAACTTTTACTCTAATATCTTCTAAAGATTTTAAATCACTGGCATTATCGATTAAACCAACAGTTTCTTCTTTAATTTTCAAAATTTCTTCTTTCATTATTTTCTCCTTAAACAATAAAAAAATCCCTCATCCCCTATGGGACGAAAGATTGTATTTCCGCGGTACCACCCAAATTATGATAACATCACTCGCAAGCTTAACGCACTCTACACGGCTATATTAGCAACTTCAAAGCGAACCAACAAAATTCGATAAATATGTCACACCAAACCATATCTCTCTTTGTATCTAGTTTTGTATTTTCTTCTTCAACATTTTTAATTATTGTATAATATAACTACTAATTTGTCAATTTTGATAGGTAAAACATGCTCAAACTAGCAGCTATGGAAGCATTTAATGATTCGGTTACATTGTCCATAGGAATTATTAAAAATTCATCAGCGTATTTTTTTATTTCATTACTAATTCCATTTGCTTCATTTCCAATTATTAAAACATGTTTTTCTTTGTCCTTAACCTCAAGAATACTTTTAGAATTTTTCTCCAAAGATGTCTCATAAATTTTAAATCCATTTGATTTATAATTCTCTAAGACACCTATACTTTCATAAGAAATATTTATTCTGAATAAGCTACCCATAGCACTTCTAATAGTTTTCAAATTATAAATATCGCAACTATTGTCAGATAAAATAATTTTATTATAATCAAAAGCTTCCGCGCTTCTTATTATTGTTCCCAAATTTCCTGGATCGTTTATACATTCAAGAAATAGAATTTTATCTGTATCCTTATCTTTGTTCTCTATAAAATCAACTACACAAATTATACCTTCAGGATTGTTCATTTCGCTGAGACTGTTGAAAGTTTTTGAATCAAAACATACACAGCCATCAATAATTTCTTCCCCTTCTCTTAGTATTATTTGCTTGATATTTAAATTTGATTTAATCGCTTCTTCATAAAGCTTATAACCTTCTATTATAAATTCGTTACACTTGTACCTATATTTTTTCTTATAAAGTGATTTTACGTGTTTGTATATTTTATTTGAAGTAGAGGTTATCATCTTTGTCACCCGTCTCAGTAATTTTGTCCAAATCTTTATTTGATCCAATTACTATCAAGTAATCTTCAAACTTTACTGTATATTCTGGTGAAGGGTTGATATTCATTTCTCCATTATTCTTAACAGCAACTACGTTAATACCGTATTTACTTCTAATACCAATATCAATGAAGTTCTTTCCTATCCATTCTTTTTTTGGGGTAATCTCTGCAATTGAATAATCATCTGTAAATTCAATATAATCGAAAATTTGATCACTTATCAAACTCTTAGCAAGTCTTACCGCTGAGTCATTTTCTGGAATTATTGCTCTATCTGCCCCTACTTTGAGCAATATATTACCGTGAAGAGTATCTTTAGCTTTTGTGATTACTTTTTTTACCCCTAATTTTTTACAAACTACAGTAGATAGAATTGATGCTTCAAAATTTGAAGATATAGCAACTATTGCCACATCGAAATTTCCAACACCGACTGAACTCAATGAATTTTCTGTCAAATGTTCAATATACACTGCGTGAGTTACAATACGACTCATTTCATCTACAGTATCTTCATTATTATCTATTAATAATACTTCGTGACCAGTATTGGATAATTCAATAGCACATGCTCTACCAAATCTACCACAGCCAACTACTACAAATTGTTTCATATTTAAAACCTAACCTATTATAATATTTTCGTGAGCTTCTTTATAAGCTTTTTTGTTTTTTGTATTGGATAGAGCATAAAGTATTGTTAAAGATCCAACTCTTCCAATATACATAGTTGAAATTATTAAAATTTTAGAAATACTATTGATTCCTGGAGTTAAGCTTCTGGTTAGTCCTACTGTACCAAAAGCACTTACTACTTCGAACACTACATCCAAGTATTTTGCTTTATCTATAACTAAAATTGCAAATGTAACAAAAATTACCCAAACCATTGATAAAGTAATTATAGCTAAAGCTTTTTTTACTTGTGAGAATCTAATTCTACGATTGAACACTTCTACATCTTCTTGACCTTTGATTTCGCTCAATGCAACAATAATTAACAGCGCAAATGTTGTCGTTTTAATACCTCCGGCTGTACCTGCTGGAGATCCCCCAATAAACATATTCAATATAGATAAAACACTTGAGCTGTCTAATAATTTTGATTGATCAATTGATGCAAAACCAGCCGTTCTCAATGTCACAGCTTGAAAAACCGAATTAGATATCTTGTCTGCCAAGCTTAAATTGCCTATTGTTTCTGGATTCAAAAATTCCATAGCTAAAATTAAAACTGATGTTATAGATAACATCAACACAGTTGTTGTAAGTACAATTTTTGAATGCAATGAATATTTCTTAAAATCTAATCCATTGTGCAACACATCAAGTATTACGTTAAAACCAATACCACCTATTACAATTAAAAGTCCAATTACTAACAAAATAAAAAAGTTAGTATTAATATCAATTAATGAATTTGGTCCCAAAATATCGAATCCCGCATTGCAAAAAGCAGAAATTGAATGGAAGAAACTATAAAATATTCCCTTAAATCCATACATTGGTATAAATTTCGTCATTAACAAAAAAGCACCAATTGTTTCAATAGTGAAAGTAGATATCAGTATATATCTTATGAGTTTTACCATTCCTTTCATATCAATACTATTTGTTTGCTCTTTAATAATTAATCTATCTTTTAAGGTAATTCTTCTACCCATGACAAGTGCAATCAAGGTTGCAAATGTCATAAAACCAAGTCCACCCATTTGGATTAAAATGATTATAATTAGTTTTCCTAAAACGCTCCAAGCGCTATACGTTGCAACTGTAACAAGACCTGTTACACATACGGCAGATGTTGCTGTAAACAAACAATCAATGTATGGAACTTTTGTTGCATTTTGACTTATAGGAAGTGACAATAATAACGACCCTACTATAATCAAAAAAAGAAAACTTAGAATCAATACCAATGGCGGATTGTCTTCTAAATATTTTTTTAAATGTTTCATAAACAAATCATACTACAAAAGAATTTAAAAGTAAAACATATATTGAACATTTTACAAAAAAAGAGTTACTTATTTATTGAAATAAATAACTCTCTTATAAAACTAATTTTATAACTCTAAATTATAATAATTTAATTCCCAACTTGTCACATTCTTCAAGCATTTTCTTCGGCCAAATCGATGATTGAACTTCTCCTATATGTGCTTTTTGTAAGAAGAACATACAAATTCTAGATTGACCAATACCTCCGCCTATAGATTGGGGAAGTGTATCATTAATCAGCATTTGATGATATTCTAAATTTTTCCTATCATTATTTTGTTTCTTGTCTAATTGATAAATCAATCTATCCTTATCAACTCTAATTCCCATAGAGCTTAATTCAAGGCAATTGTCTAAAACAGGATTATAAACTAATATATCTCCATTTAAGCTCCAGTCGTCGTAATCGGGAGATCTGTCAGAATGAGATTTTCCCGATTTTAAAGAATCACCAATTCCAATCAAAAACACAGATCCGTATTTTTTAGTAATCAAAGTTTCTCTTTCATCTGAAGTATTATCCGGATACATTTCTTCTAACTCTTCAGTAGTTACAAAAGTAATTTCATCTCTAAGTATTTTTTTGTAATCATCATAAGAATTAATCAACATTGTTTGAGTTTCTAAGAAACATTGATATATATTTCTTACTGTATCTTTTAAAAATCCGACATTTCTGTCTTCTTTTGAAATTACTTTTTCCCAATCCCACTGATCCACATACAATGAATGTGTGTTGTCACAAACTTCTGAAGGTCTGATAGCATTCATATCCGTATAAATCCCTTCTCCTACTGGAATCTCGTAGTTTTTTAATGCTATTCTCTTCCATTTTGCAAGTGATTGTACGATTTCCAACCTACTCATTGAACCGTCTTCCAAGAATTCAAAACCTACAGGTTTTTCGATACCATTTAAATTATCGTTAATTCCTGTATTAGCTCTAACAAATAACGGAGCAGAAACTCTAGTCAAATTTAAAGTCTCAGACAACCTATATTGAAAAAAATCTTTGATAATTTTAATAGCTTTCTGTGTTTCTAATAAATCCAAAGAGGATTTGTATCCTTTCGGTACTTTTAATTCCATAAAATATCTCCTTTATTAAAAATTAACCATATTTAATTATTATATCAAACAAACGAAATATGTAAAATATTTTTTGAATTCGGATTTACAAGAACTAAAAAAAGCACCTTGTCAGATGCTTTTTGTGTTATTCATTTTCATTTTCTGCAGTTTCTATATTTTCTTCAGTCACTGGCTCAGTTTCTTCAGAAGATTGTTTTTCAAATTCTTCATTGTATTTATTGATAACTGCTACTTCAATTTTTTCTCTGGCTGGAGAACTAATTGGATGAGCTATGTCACGATATTTATTATTACCGATTTTTCTACTAGGCATAGCTAAGAATAACCCTTCTTCGCCTTCTATAACTTTGATGTCATGAATTACTATTTCGTCATCAAAAGTAACAGAAGCAATAGCTTTTAATCTGTTATCAATATTTAGTATTTTAACTCTAACATCTGTAATTTGCATAACCTCACCACCTTGTGTTTTATATATATAATTATACCGCTAAAAAATTCTTTTGTAAATAAATGTAAATATTAAACAAAACATTTATATATAATATACTTTTGTGAGATTAAGATGTCACTAAAAATTAACCATCTTCTAATTTTAAATAAATACTTTTCAATTTTTCTCCAATTTTCTGAACACTTCGTTCTTTAACATATCTATATGCTTCCTCAACAGTAGAATATTTGCCATTTATTATATTAACAATTTTGTTTTTAAACTCATCATTGGTTTTTGCTTTGATAACTTCTTTACCATCAGTAAACATATTTTCGTAAATCTTAATGTCTCTTACCAAAACCTTTATTTTAGAAGCGAAAGCCTCTAATAGTACAATTCCTTCTGTCTCTTCTCTGGTCATAAATAGGAACAAATCACTACCTCTATAACAATCTACCAGTTCTTTTTGATCAACATATCCAGCCATAATTACATTATCTGGTTTGTTTTTAATGGCTTTTTTGATGTGAGAAGTCAATAGTTTAGGATTAGTGTGACCAAACCAAATAAATTTGTATTGCGGAAGCTCCCTTGCAACTTCTAGGAAATCATCCAGACCCTTTCTCTTCATCAAATGACCTACAGAAATAATAACTTTATCATCATCTTTCAAATTATACTTATTTCGAAATCTCTTTCTGCTATCTTTGTCGCCCTTAAATTTATCAAGGTCAATACCATTCGATAGGCTGTATATTTTCTTATTAATTCCATATCCTTCAAGTATGTTTTTCGAATATTGTGATGGAGTTATAATAATATCTCCAATATTGTAGCAACTAATAATCCATTTTTTAAAAAGTCTGCTCAATAAATTCGCTCCGCGAAAAGAATTTCTAAAATCTTCCATCGTGGAATGCCCATAATAAATAACTTTCTTACCTTGTTTCTTTGCTTTTCGTCCGAATTTTTTTGATTTTGGCATTATAGTATTTATATGAACAATATCATAATCGTCAGTTTCATCGGTTGTGTAGTCAATATTATTTAGTTTCAAAGCTTTTTCCTGGTGTTCAATCGTTTGACCTACTCCACTTTGCTTTACTAAATCATAATCACCTTTATATATCAAAATTTTCATTTATTCTTAAATCCTTAATACTAGTTTCTTAAATAATACTTCCAATCCTAATGAATAAAGAGCTATAGACATAGGCTTTCCTAATATAATTATCCAAAAATATTTTTTGAATTTCATTTTTGTTGTTCCAGCTATGTAACATAGCATATCATCTGGTGCAATTGGAAAAAATATCAAAGCCGCAAATGCATGATCAAATCTGTTCTTTTTGGTAAGAATTTTGATGTATTTGTTATATGCCCTTTCTCCAAAAATTGCTATAATCAATGGAGTACCATATTTTCTGCCAATAAAAAATACAATTATTGACCCTATACAAATACTTACATAATTGTATACAAATCCCATCCAAGATCCAAATAAAATTACACCACCCAGGCAAGTTATACCACCGGGAATTATTGGGATAATTACTTGCATAATCTGAAATAAGATAAATATCAGAACAGCTAATTTCCCAAACTGATTCATAAATTCTTGAAACTTATCGATATCTTTAAGTATTCCTGTTTTCCATGCGTAAATCATAACGCATATACTAAGTAATATTCCAATTGCATTTAGCACATGGATAATAATCTGAAATTTTTTGTTGTCAGCCTCGAGTATCTTATTGAACAGATTTTGCATGATTTTCAATTACCTTTTTATATATCTGCTCAATTTTATTTGCAAAAGAATCTTCAGTATAGTTTTCATCTACTAATTGTTTACAATTTTTACCCATTTTATCTCTAAGTTTTTCATTGTCCAGAATTTGATTTAGATAATCGATAAATTCTTCTTCTGTATCGTAACCGAATCCTGTTTTACCTTCAATCAACATCCCGTCCAAGCAGTCATCGTGCCTACAAATTATTGGTGTAGAACATGCCATTGACTCAATAAATGTCAATCCTTGTGTTTCGGATGTCGATGCAGATACGAATACATCTGCTTTGGAGTAAAAGTTTCCTACTTTTGAAGAGTCAATCATTCCTGTAAATATCAATCTATCTCTTATTTTTGAATTTGAACAAATATCTTTTAATTCTGAAAGAAATGGTCCTGCACCTGCAATAATGAACACAATATCATCTCTATCAATGTTTTCAAGATATTGAAGAATCTCGGTGATATTTTTTTCTTTACCTATTCTTCCGAGAAACAATACTATATGCTTATCTTCAGGAATTTTATAGCCACTTCGTATATCAAAATCGTCACATTCAGATAACTTATTAACATTAATTCCAGTTGGTGCCACATATATATCTTCGTGTATATTGTAATCTGTTAACAAATTATATATTTTATTAGTTGGAACTACTACACCGTCAGTAGTTTTAATAATTTGTTTCGTAAATTGTTTTGCAAGTTCCTTGCCAATCTTTTTATTCAAAGAAAAATAATGAGTGTAATCTTCGTAAACAGTGTGGTAAGTATGCAAAAGTGGAATATCCAAATCTTTCGCAATCTTTTTTGCTTGGATAAACATAGTGAATTCTGTTTGTGAATGAACTATATCTGGTTTCCAATCCATAATATCTTCATAAAATCTATTATAAAATAACTTATTCATTCTAGCGTCTGGATAAAATTTTCCAGCTCCTAAAGAGCCCATATAATAAATGTTGCCTTCTTGTTTTGAATTAAAACTATCTGAAAAAGTTAAAATCCTAACATCGTGTCCCAATCTATCCAAAGCTTTTTTTAAAGATTCAATAGATGTTACAACTCCATTTATTGTCGGTCTGTATGTATCTGTAGTTATTAATATTTTCATAAAACACCTTCCACCTTAAATTATAACATAAATGAAAGGTGTGTATTTGTTACAATAATATTACATTTTATGCAAATAAAAAAGGAATTATTACCTAATTCCTCTCATACATTACATATTAAATAATTTGTCAATTTTCTCCATCAAATTATTATGAACTTCTTTATTTTCCTCCAAAAATTTTATAGTTTCATCTTCAACTTCTTTTAATCTATCATCAGATAGATTGTTCTTTCCATAAGGATACACCACTGTATTTTCTTTTTCAATGTGTTTTTGTAAATGTCTTCTGTATCCCATTAGATTTCCTATTACTTCAACAAAATTTTCATCCGATCTGTCTTTTTCGTATTCTTTAATACTTTGACCAAGGTCAAAAATTATACCTCTTGCTATTTCATGTTCAACTAACATTCCATTCAAAACCATAACTTCACCAATTCTACCCAAATCTTCTTGCATCTTTTTAAACAATATTTCTTCTTCTTTTCTGTGGTGAAATTTATCTGCGTATTCTTTTAAAATATAAATCAATAATTCTACGAATTCAACATTTATATCCTTATTATTTATGAATTCAATTGACTTTTCTTTCATTAAATCTATTATCTTACTTATATTTTCGTGTTCTTTTTCTAAAACTAAAATACTATCCATATTACCACTCCTTTTATACAACAATTATATTATAAATAAGAAAAAAAATTTGTAACATTCGTTACAATAAAAAACGGCGTTATAAAACGCCGAATATAATTAATTTTTAGTTCCTGGATAATCTGCCAAATTATTCATGTAGTATGTTAATGTGTACAAGCTTTCATCAAGATGTACATTTTCCAATACAACATTTTTTGGTAATTTCAAATCCAATGAAGCAAAATTCCAAATACCTTTTATGCCACCCTCAACTAGCTTATCACAAACATCTTGAGCTACATCTGTTGGTAGGGCAATAACAGCTATTTCTGGTTTCTTTTCTTTTAGATACTCTTCAATTTTATCAATATCTTTGATTTCATAATCTGAAATTTTTGTACCTACCTTTTTGCCGTGGTCAAATACATCAACAATATTAAAACCTGAAGATTTAAATCCTCTGTAGTTCATTATGGCTTTTCCAATATTACCACAACCCAAAATAATTGCTTTGTAAGATTTGTTTATCCCCATAATTTTTTCAATTTCTGATTTCAATTCTTCGACATTGTATCCGTATCCTTGTTGACCAAAACCACCGAAATGATTTAAATCTTGTCTAATTTGAGAAGCAGTTAAACCTGTAATGCTGCTCAATTCTTGACTTGATACTCTTATTATTCCCTTTTGCTCGATCATTCCTAAATATCTGTAATATTTTGGAAGTCTCTTAACAACAGCTAATGATACTCTTGCCCTTGCCATATTATCACTCCATTCATTGTTATTAATATAATTATATCAAAAAAATATTTTAATTTCAATAATTCTGAAATTAATTTGAATAACAAAAAATCAAGCAGACTTAGCTGCTTGATTTTTAAAATTATCCTATTAATTCTGATTTAGTTTGTCCAATTTTACCTTTTTTAATAACAAATACTGTAAATAAAACTACGAATATGAAACCTACAATATAACTTGCCAAGTATCCATCCATTCCTAATCTCTTATCAAGTGAGAATCCTAAATCAGCATGCGCAATATAACTTGAAACTATAAATGCATAAAACATTCCTGGTATCATTGTTATAAAGTAATTTTTCTTATTGATATATAAATATACTGTAATCAACATTAAAGCAAATACAGCTACCAATTGATTAGTAAAACCGAAGTATCTCCATAATAAGTTAAATCCATTTCCATTTGTCTTGGCAAAATAAAGAATAGCGATAGCAAAAACATAAATGAGTAAGCTTAACAAAATTCTATTTTTAACATATTTCTGACTTATATTGAATTGTTCACCTATCATTAAACGAAGCGATCTAAATGCAGTATCTCCACTTGTAATTGGTAATACAATTACTCCTATAATTGCAAACAAGCCACCAATTTTGCCCATAAAAGTTTTAGAAATTATACCAACCATTAAAGTAGCGTTAGTATCCAGTGCTGTACCTCTATTGAAAAGTACCATGGCACCTGAAGCCCAACACATAGCTATAAGTCCTTCTGCAATCATCATATTGTAGAATGTGGATCTTCCTTCATGTTCATTTTTTACAGTTCTAGAAATCAATGTAATTTGTGAACCGTGAAATCCTGAAAGTATACCACATGCAACAGTTATGAAAAAAACCGGAATAAAACTTTGACCAAGAGGGTGTTTACTTAGTAAAACACCTTCTGTAATATTATGCAAATTGACTCCACCATCTAGTAAAACTCCACCTAAAACTCCAATAGCACTTATTATCAAAATAGCACCAAAAACAGGGTAGATTCTACCAATGATTTTATCAATAGGAAAAAGAGTGGCTAATAAATAGTATATAAGAATAATTCCATAAACTACCCAAATTACACTTCCATTTACATCCATATTTAAAATATCATTAACAATCAAATCACCAGGAGTATAAATAAAAACTACTCCTACTAATAGCATAAGTATCCAAATAATAATATTATAAACTTTATTTGTTGTAGATCCCATATATTTTTTTATCATTTTAGGAACTTGAGCTCCTTCATTCCTCATAGACATCATACCTATGAAATAATCATGAGTTGCTCCTGCTAAAACACAACCTATTGGAATTGTAATAAAAGCTATCGGACCAAATAAAATACCTTGAATTGGCCCCAAAATCGGTCCAGTTCCGGCTATGTTTAAAAGCTCAATAAGTTGATTTTTCCATTTTTTCATTTCTACAAAATCAACACCATCAGCAAGAGATGTTGCTGGTGTTATTCTGTCATCTGGTTTAAATACTTTTTCACAATACTTACCGTAAAAGTATCCACCAACGAATAAAATTATTATTCCAATTAAAAATAATATCATATTTTCCCCCTAATTAAAAATTTACTATGATATTATAATAATATAAATCCTATTAAAATTCAAAGAAAAATTTTTAATTGAAACTTACTCATCACGATTTCATCTTATTTTTTATGTGATAATTTCAAGTTTTCATTTATCGTATTTTTAAATAAAAAACAACGACTTAAAAATCGTTGTTTTTACAAATTTTCTATTTGCTTTCTAATTCATTCAGCAATTGCTTGAGTGTTTTATTTAAGACAGGATGTATCAAAAATTCAGCAAAATCATTCAAAGGTTCCAACACAAATTTTCTATCTTGAACATAAGGATGTGGAATTTTCAAATCATCATTATATATTATTTCATCATCACAAAATAGAATGTCGATATCTATAGTTCTAGGTCCCCATTTTTCGTGTCTTTCTCTGCCAAGATCCAACTCAATTTGTTGAGTTATTTTAAGCAAATCTTCAGGTTCTTCGTAAGATTCTATTTCAACAGCACAATTGAGAAAATCTTCCTGATCAGTTTTCCCCCAAGCTTTTGTAGTGTACATTTCAGACACGTTTTTTAATTCAATACTATTTGTGTTTTTCAATCGATCAATTGCAGAATCAACATATTCTTGTTTATCTCCAATGTTGGATCCTATTCCCAGAAAATATCTTCTTTTTTTTCTATTTATTGTCACTTTAACAGTATCAAGTGGCAAATTTATTGGAGCCCATGGTTTTTTAATTTCTACAGTAAGTTCTTGTACAATTTTGTATTTTTCAAATATAAACTCAACCAATTTATAAGCGACTGTTTCTATTAAATCTATGGATTCTGAACGAAAATAATCGTAAATTTCTTTACTCAAAACCCCATAGTGTATTGAATCTTCTAAATTATTGGAAGTTGCACCTTTTTTCATATTGTATCCCATCTTCAAAGTAACCAAAAATTTTTGTCCCAATTCTTTTTCAGATTGAAATACTCCATGGTTAGCGTATATTTCCAAATCTTTTACTAAAAGGTAGTCCATTATTTTCCTTCTCTTTTTATAGCCAAAGCCATTCTCATAGCATCATAACTTTCTTTTACATTGTGAACTCTAAAAATTGAACATCCATTCATTACACCAATAGCAGTAGTTATAGCTGTTCCAAAATCTCTTTCAGTAGCTACATCTATTCCCATAGCTTTACCAATAAATCTTTTTCTACTCGTTCCCAATAAAACAGGATATCCCAAATCGACAAATTCTCTGATTCTGTTTACTACAGTTAAATCTTTTTCGTAATCTAGTGCAAATCCAACTCCCGGATCCAATATAATTAATTCATCTTTGATTCCCGCTTTTTTTGCTAATTCAGCTGATTCTAATGTTTCTCTGTTTAAGTCCTTCATTAAGTCATTGTAATTATTATTATCTTTGTTGTGCATCAATATTACAGGAACATCTAGTTCCTTAGCGGTTTTAGCTATTTCTGGATCCGATTTCAATCCCCAAACATCATTTAAAATATCTGCCCCTTCTTTCACAACTTCTCTTAAAGTATTAGCTTTATATGTGTCTAAAGAAATTGGAATATCGAAGTTTTCTCTTATTTTTCTAATGATAGGAATAACTCTTTCAAGTTCTTCTTCAGAAGATACAGGAGTATGTCCTGGTCTTGTGGATTCAGCACCAATATCAATGATACTAGCTCCTTCGTTTATCATATCTTCGACATGTTTTACAGCTCTGTCAACTTCATTCCATTTTCCTCCGTCTGAAAAAGAATCTGGAGTGACATTCAAAATTCCCATTATATAAGCATTATTTTTAAAATCAAATTCTTTGTTTCTAATTAACATATTGTATCCTTTCAATAAATAACTGTTTTATTTTTCTTTTCTTCTGGCCAATTACAAATACTTCTAGCAGGACATCTGAAACACATCCTCGATAACTTGTCTGCTTTGTAAAAAATCTCTATAAATCTATCATCATTTTCTTCATTAGTTCTATGATGTTTAATCGCACTTATTATTCGTTTTTTTGACTCATCATTAAAATCTAAATCTTTCAAAATTTCTTGTGCAATTTCTTGTGATAATATACTGTGGTTAATCCCTGTATCTACTTCGTCAGCTCTTCCCAAATCATGCAATAGCGCTGTAACATATATTAAATCCTTATCAATATTAAGATTCTCTTCTAAGTTTATAATATAGCATATCCTAGCTACATCCATAAGATGAGAGAAATCATGTTTGCAAAATACACGAGTTTTCTCATCATCTTCAATTTTATTTATTTTTTCATTAAATAAATTGTGATTAAGGACAATGTCGGTATTTTTCATTATAATCCCATTAATCTGTATGCTTCGTTTTTCAAATCCAAATCTTCTTCAAAAGCTCCTCTTGCTACTGAAGTCATTGTTGAAGTACCTGGTTTTTTAACTCCTCTCATATTCATGCACATGTGTTCAGCTTCAATAGTAACCAAACACCCTTTACAATTTAAATATTTCATTAATGCATCAGCTATTTCTATATTTAAACGTTCTTGTAATTGTGGTTTTTTTGAATAAACGTCAACAGTTCTAGCTAATTTTGATAAACCAGCAACTCTTTTATCAGGAATATAAGCAATATTAACTTTTCCCCAGAATGGTAGTAAATGATGTTCACACATAGAATAGAAAGGAATATCCTTTTCTATAACCATATTATCATCAACTATTTCAAAAGATTTTGACAAATGCACTTTCGCATCTTGGTTTAGTCCACTAAAAATTTCTTCGTACATTCTAGCTACTCTTTGAGGTGTTTCCAATAATCCTTCTCTGTTTGGATTTTCACCAATAGCTTCTATTATCATTGACACTGCTTGTTCAATTTTTTCTTTATCCATTTAAATCCCTCTCATTTATAAAAATATAAGAGCACCCGAGAGTGCTCCAAAAAAAGCATTATCCTATATTTCAAAGATAATGCTCCCACTAATTCATATTATCAGCGGAAGCGGCATTGATATCGCAATAATTTCGTTAATGGGCAACTCCCTATCCCATTACACTAAACGCATCAACCCTACTCTGTAATTATTATTATACCACACTTATGTGATTTTTAATCTTGATATTTTAACCCATCAAAGTGAAAATAGTCAATCATATCATCATCTTCATAGATAATGATATCAGATGGTTCTCTATTTCTTTCAGCTACATTGAAACAGTCTTCAAGCTTTGCGTATTCAACAGCTCTGCAAGTATTTTGAACTGCAAAATCAAATTTTCCATCTTTGTATTTTTCAATAAAATCTTTTTTAGTTAAATCATTCATCGTCTTTCTTCTTCCTATTCTTCAAATATTCTGTGTAAGTTTTTTGCATTAATTTTTCAATTTCAGAAAAATCCATGTTAATTCCTAGCTTTTCTCTTTTAGCAATATAACTCAACACTTCTATATAGCTCATGGCTAATGCAGTAGTCATTATAGATGCAGTCGCTGCAGAAATTAATCCACCAGCCAAGCTACCTATTCCTGGAATAAACTTCAAAGCATTTGTTACTATAAATCTTCCTGCAAAAGTAGCCCCTCCAGTCCCTCCAATCGCCGCTATGATTGAAGCAACTCTTTGTTTATCCATCGATATTCCAAATATAGAATTAATATGAGCTATCATTCCAATTTGCATAGGCACTAAAATCGATGCATCTGAGAAAGGTATAGGAACAAATCCAATACCAAAAGCTGTTTTTATATATCTTTTTGCCCAACGTCTTGCCGTTTTTGTTTTTAAATCAATATCGACATGTTGGGCATTAATAAAAGAATTTTTAATTTCCTCATCTAAAAGTTCAAAACTTTTAGTCATCAGCTCTTTTAATCCTTTTTCTTCAATGACCATATCGTTAATTCGGTATGGCTTTGCAAGTATTTCAATAACATCTGCCACGTCTAAATCCAAATCTTGAATGTATTCTTTTAATTTTTCAGAATTTTCTCCTAGAGATTGTGTTAAGACTATAATTACTGGTGCGAACTGTTTTAAGGAGTTAATAAGAGATATTTCAGAATCTTCTATCCTAGACCCATTTGAGTTAATACAATAATATACCAAATGAATTCTATCTTTTTCGCCTTGACGTTTTAAATCTTTTAATAAAGTTGTTATTTCTGTAAGAACTTCTCTTTGATTTTGTGAGTTAAGTTCAAGTCCTTGAGTGTCGTATAAATTAATAGCAATATTTTCTTTAGTAATTTTTTGCAAATATTTAGTGACAGGCTTTCCAACTCCAGTCTCCACTAAATTATCTCTAAACATTCCATTAATTAAAGTCGATTTGCCAACTCCAGATTTTCCAACCAATAATATATTTATTGGACTCATTTTTTGTATTTCTTCACTTGTTTTTCCAAGCACTTCATTTATTAAATCGTAATTATTCATTATCTCACCAACTTATTGTATATATACCCGATATCCATTTTCAACTAACATTTTTAGTTCCTTGCAAAAAAAGATGAGGAATATATCCTCACCTTTGATTTGTCTACATATACGCGCCAGGACCTGGTTGAGGCATAGCTGGTTCGTCTTCTTTTATAGAAACTACTGCTGCTTCTGTTGTCAATAATAAACTTGCAACAGATGCTGCATTTTGTAATGCAGATAATGTTACTTTTGTTGGATCTACAATACCAGCTTTTAACATATCTACATATTCACCTTTGTATGCATCAAATCCAATTCCTTTGTCTTTATTTTTAACATTTTCAACTATAACAGATCCGTCGATTCCAGCATTAATTGCGATTTGTTTTACTGGTTCTTCTAAAGCTTTTAGAATTATCTTAACTCCTGTTTTTTCATCGCCTTCAACTTCATCGACAAGTTTTTCAACTTCTTCTAGAACATCTAATAGAACTGTTCCACCACCAGCTACAATACCTTCTTCAACGGCTGCTCTTGTTGCTGCAAGTGCATCTTCTATTCTCAATTTTCTTTCTTTTAATTCTGTTTCTGTAGCTGCTCCAACTTCAATTACAGCAACTCCACCAGATAATTTCGCTAATCTTTCTTGAAGTTTTTCTCTATCATATTCAGAATCAGTTTCAGGAATTCTGTTTTGAATTTGGTTAATTCTTTCTTCAATCTTAGATTGTTCACCATTTCCGTCAACAATAGTTGTCTTGTCTTTTGATACATTGACTTTTCTAGCTCTACCAAGCATATCAAATGATGCATCTTTTAGTTCGATTCCCAAATCTTCTGCGATCAATTGAGCTCCAGTTAAAATACATATATCTTCAAGCATTTCTTTTCTTCTGTCCCCAAAGCCTGGCGCCTTCACTGCTACACAGTTGAATGTTCCTCTGATTTTATTTAAAACTAATGTTGCTAATGCTTCACCTTCAACATCTTCAGCAATTATAAATAATGGCTTACCTTGTTGAACAACTTGTTCAAGTAATGGTAATATATCTTGAATGTTTGTAATCTTTCTGTCAGTAACTAAAATGAATGGATCTTCCATTGCTGCTACCATTTTGTCTGAATCAGAAACCATATAAGGAGATACATATCCTCTGTCGAATTCCATACCTTCTACAACATTTAATATTGTTCCCATAGATTTTGATTCTTCAACAGTAATTACACCATTATTTCCAACTTTTTCCATAGCTTCTGCAATTAGTTTACCAATAGTTTCATCAGCTGCTGATACGCTACCAACATTTGCTATTTCTTCTTTAGTTGTAACACTGTGACTTCTAGATTTAATAGCTTCCACGGATTTTTCAACAGCTTTTCTGATACCTTTTTGTAAAACAATTGGATTAGCACCAGCTGCTAAGTTTTTCAAGCCTTCTCTAATAATTGCTTGTGCTAAAAGTGTTGCAGTAGTTGTACCATCACCTGCTACATCATTAGTTTTAGTAGCAACTTCTTTTACTAATTGTGCACCCATGTTTTCGTATTCATCTTCAAGTTCGATTTCTCTTGCGATTGAAACACCGTCATTTGTAATCAAAGGTGCGCCATATTCTTTATCCAAAACTACATTACGACCTTTTGGTCCCAATGTAACTTTAACTGTATCTGATAATTTATTAATACCTTCTACCATGCTTTTACGAGCATCGTCTGAAAATTTGATTTGTTTTGCCATAAAATTTATCCTCCTATTCTACAACTGCTAGAATATCTTCATATTTAACTAATATATATTCTGTGTCTTCTAGTTTTATTTCTGTTCCAGCGTATTTTGAGTATATAACTTTATCTCCAACTTTAATATTGCCTTTCATTTTTTCGTCTTCTTCTACTTCAGATCCAATAGCTAAAACTTCTGCATAAACAGGAGCTTCTTTGGCTGAAGATGGGAGAACTATTCCAGAGAATGTTTTTTCTTCTTCTTTTTCTTGTTTTTTTAATACTAATCTATCACCAATAGGTTTTAAATTCATGATATCCTCCTTCAGAATCTTTTGTTAGCACTCTGACCCGTTGAGTGTTAATCCTCTTATATAATAAACCACAGTTTTGTTTTTATCAAACGTATTTATTAGCATTTAAAAGCAAATAACTCAATTTATTTTGATATTTCTTGCTTTAATTCTATTTTCTATGATGAAATTCTCAAAGTTATTTTCCGATAGTATTTTCTCTTCCATAGTAGAATAAATATTGCTGTGCATATCCAGCATAATCTCCAAACAAATCGTCCGCATATTTTGCAATTAAATTTTTATTTGTTTCTTCTTTAATAAACAAATATTCCATAACTCGTTTTATCCACACATCAACTGGAAATGTGTTGTGTCTGTTGTATGAAAAAAGCATAATACAATCAGCAACTTTTGGTCCTACTCCTGGAAGTTTAATTAATTCTTTTCTTAATTCTTCGTTTGATAAGTTATCAATTTTCAAAATATCAAACTCGTTATTTGCAACCATTTTTGACACATCTACAATTCTTTTATCTCTGAATCCAACACGGCACACTTCTCTCATTTCTTCCACTGGTACTTTTGCTAAATCTTCAGGCTTAGGAAAAGAATATAATTTTCTACCGTTAAATTCGCCCAAAAATTTTCCGTAATTTTCACAAATTATATTTACAGATTTCATAATT
Source organism: Finegoldia sp. P2-F-LR (assembly GCF_052932265.1). Classification (NCBI taxonomy): domain Bacteria; kingdom Bacillati; phylum Bacillota; class Tissierellia; order Tissierellales; family Peptoniphilaceae; genus Finegoldia; species Finegoldia sp. P2-F-LR. The sequence continues at coordinate 215,954 of NZ_JBRFJF010000001.1, forward strand.
CTAGGTATTTGATTGTTTGCTGAGATTATGAATGAAATTATTGTAGAAAATTTATCTTGATTTAATATTCTGATTCCATCACCATATTCTAATGCGTTTTTTAAAGTTTCATTGAAAGATAATTTTTCTTTGATTTCTGAATAATCTGTTTTCAAATCAAAATAATTTTCCCATTTTTTATAGTAATCTTCTTCTGTACAGTTTTTGATATAAACGTAATCTCCAATCAAACTTACATTACAGTACATGTCACCATCAACAGTTGTATAGGACATATCGTCTTCTTTGTACCATCTAAACGCCTGTCCACATTCAAAAATGTGGGTAGGGTTAAAAGATGATTGTTCAATTTTAGTAAGTTTTAATTCATCATTAAATTCTATTTGTGTTTGCATTAATACCATCCGCGTATTTTCATTGTCTCGCTAATCTTTTTGATTGAATGTACATAAGCAGCTTGTCTCAATGTTATATTAAGCTTTTCAGATAATTCCCAAATTTCATCAAATGATTTATTAATCAATTGATATTCTTTGTCTATGACTTCTTCCTCAGACCAATAATATCCTGCTTTATTTTGTACCCATTCAAAATAAGATACAGTAACTCCACCAGAGTTTGCCAAAATATCTGGAACAATAACTACATTTTTTTCATTTAAGATTTCATCTGCATCCTTTGTTATAGGTCCATTTGCACCTTCTACAATTATTTTCGCTTTAATTGAATTAACATTTTCAGTTGTAATTGCATTTTCCAAAGCTGCAGGTATAATAACATCAACATCAGCCGCAAAAAAATCCTCATTTGAAATTACTTCGCATCCTTCAATGCTAGCAAAGTCTTTTTCTTTTGTTTGAGCAATTTCGTAGCATTCTTCAAAGTTGAATCCGTCTTCCTTGTGAATTGCAAATACTCCTCTTTGCTTATTGTATTCCATGATGTATTTGACTTTCATACCATGTTCAAGCACGTATTTTAAAGTATAAATACCAACATTACCTAATCCTTGTAATGCAACAGTCGTTTCTTCTAGTTTTTTATTCAAATTTAAAACAGCTTTTTTTGCACTTAGAGCTACTGAAAATCCTGTAGCTTCTGTTCTTCCCAATGATCCCCCAAACTCAATTGGTTTACCAGTGAAAGTTCCCATTTGATTAGTACCAGTTAATTTGTTGTACTCATCAGCCATCCAACTCATAATTTTCCCATTTGTATTAACATCTGGGGCCGGGATATCAAAATCTTCTCCTAAATATTTGTACATTCCATCAACGAATCCTCTGGATAATCTTTCCAATTCCCCTTCAGAAAGCTTTGATGGATCTACAATTATTCCACCTTTTCCTCCACCATAAGGTAGATTAGTTACTTGACATTTAAAGGTCATCCATATAGACAAAGCTTTAACTTCATCCAAGTTAACATCTTCTCTAAATCTCAAACCACCTTTTGTAGGACCCATTGCATTATTATGTTGTGATCTATATCCTTTAAATACTTTCATTGATCCATCATCCATTTTCACTGGAATATTTATTTCAATGACTCTGTAGGGATCTTTTAATAATTCATAAACGCTATCGTCTAATTTTAAAATTTCGCAAGCTTTTTTAATTTGATATCTTGCGTTTTCCAACGGATTTAATGTTTCTGTCATATAATTAAAACTCCATTTCTTTATTAACAAATTCTATAATTTCTTCAACTGTCATTCTTTTTTGTTCCATAGTATCTCTATCTCTGATAGTAACGGTATTATCTTCTAGAGTATCAAAATCTATCGTTACACAATATGGAGTTCCTGCTTCGTCTTCTCTTCTGTATCTCTTACCAATTGAACCAGCATCATCAAAATGAGTCATGAAATTCTTAGCTAATTCGTTATAAACTTCCATTGCCTTATCATTTAATTTTTTAGTTAAAGGAAGAACTGCAACTTTATATGCCGCTAATGCAGGATGAATCTTTAAAACAGTTCTTGTAGAATTGTCTTCTAATTGCTCTTCTTCATAAGCATCACACAAGAAAGATAAAAACATTCTGTCTACACCTACAGATGGTTCTATACAATATGGAGTGTATTTTTCATTTGTAGTTGGATCCATATATTCTAGCTTTTCTCCAGAACCTTCGCTGTGTTTTGACAAATCGTAATCAGTTCTGTCTGCAATTCCCCATAATTCTCCCCATCCAAATGGGAATAGATATTCAAAGTCTGTTGTAGCTTTTGAGTAGAATGATAGTTCTTCTTGTTCGTGATCTCTAAGTCTTAAGTTTTCTTCTTTCATTCCCAAATTCAATAAGAATTCTTTACAGAAATTTCTCCAATATTCGAACCATTCCAAATCAGTTCCTGGTTCACAGAAGAATTCTAATTCCATTTGTTCAAATTCTCTTGTTCTGAAAATAAAGTTACCTGGAGTGATTTCGTTTCTGAATGATTTACCTATTTGACCAATTCCAAAAGGAATTTTCTTTCTTGAAGTTCTTTGAACATTCTTAAAATTCACAAAAATACCTTGTGCAGTTTCCGGTCTCAAATAAATTTCTGATTTGTTATCTTCAGTAACACCTTGGAAAGTTTTGAACATCAAATTGAATTTTCTGATATCTGTAAAATTGTGTTTACCACACTCTGGACATTTTATGTTTTCTTTTTCAATAATATCCAATAATTCTTGTTCTGATTTTCCGTCTAATCCAGTTATTTCTTCATTTTTTTCATCCATGAAATAGTCTTCAATTAATTTATCAGCTCTAAATCTAGATTTACATTCTTTACAGTCGATTAATGGGTCTGAGAATCCACCAACATGACCAGATACTACCCAAGTTTGAGGATTCATAAGGATAGCTGCATCCAAACCAACATTGTAAGGGCTTTGTTGGATAAATTTTTTCCACCAAGCTCTTTTTATATTATTTTTGATTTCAACACCTAATGAACCGTAGTCCCAAGTATTTGATAATCCTCCATAGATTTCACTACCAGGAAATATTATTCCCCTTGATTTACATAAGCTTACTATTTTCTCCATAGTCTTTTCTTCGTTTTTCATAAAACCCTCCATTTTTTTGAATAATAAAAAATCCCCGAAGTAAAACTTCAGGGACGAAATGTAATTTCCGCGGTTCCACCCTAATTATGATAAAACATCACTCTTAGAATTATTAGCTCCAGACTGCCGTTATAACTTGTTAATTCTCACCACACATTAACTCTCTGTAATTGTTATATTATTTATCTTTCTTCGCTTTTCAATATTCATATAAATTATATCATAAATTTACAAAAATGTTAATTGACTGTCTGATAAATTTTCCATATCTAAGTTAATAAAATTATCCAACAAAAACTCGTGAATTTCTTTTGAATTTTCTCCGTGCAAATATGTTTGTTCAAAAGATTGCGGCAATATAATTGGCATTCTAGTATGAATTTCAGCTATTAATCCTTTTGCTTCTGTGGTAAGCATACTCACATGTCTTATAGTTGTTTCTTGACTTTTGTATTCTCTGAAAATACCTGCGATAGAAAATATTTGTTGATTCGCAACAGTTAATCTATACTTATCTTTGTTTTTCTGATTCCACTCAAAAAAAGCAGTTGCAGGAATCAAGCATCTTCTGCATTCGAAATCTTCCTTGAAAAACTTTGAAGTATAAATCTTTTCAATTCTAGAATTTATTATAGATTTTTTCATAAAATCAACATCTATTCCCCACCTCATATAATCAAATTCGTCACATAAAGTTAAAATTTGTTGACCAGGAAATACTTCTGTTTTCGGATTAAATTTTGTGATTTGTTTTTTATTGTATCTTTTCAATAAATCAAGTTTACTTATATTCAGTTCAAATCTAGAACACAAATATATCACCTCTTTTATATTTGTAAAAAGCCAGATGAGTTACTTTTCATCTGACTTAATAATTTGCTTTTTGTATTTAATTTGTAAAATTATTCCTGCAATTACAATTGCAATACTCACTAATTGACTCACTCTTAATGCTCCAATGTACAAGCTATCAGTTCTGAGTCCTTCTACAAAAAACCTCAATATTCCGTATAAAATCATGTACAAACTTGTTATTTGTCCATCGAATTTTTTCTTGTTTTTAAATATATACACCAATAATAAAAATATTATAAAATCTCCTAATGATTCATATAAGAATGTAGGATGAACTTTTACACCATCTATTGTAATTGCCCAAGGAAGATTAGTTGGAGTACCATAGGCTTCTTTGTTAATAAAATTACCCCATCTACCAATTGCTTGTCCCAATGCAATCGCAGGCATAAAAATATCCAGCAACTTCAAAAATTTAAGATTTTTCTTTTTACAAATAACGTAACAAGTAATAACTGCGGCAATTATTCCTCCATAAATCGCTAATCCACCACCGCGAATATCGATGATTTCTCCTAAATTTTTGGAATAATAATCCCATTCGAATATCACATAATATACCCTCGCTCCTACAATTGCAAGAGGAAGTGCCCAAACTAAAATGTCCAATATGGTATTTTCTGAAATATTTTCTAATTTGGCTAACTTTACAGCTACTACATAGCCCAAAATTACCCCTAAAGTAATCAATATTCCATACCACATTATATCTATTCCCAAAATAGAAAAAGCTACCCTGTCCATTTTTATTCGTTATCCCAGTTATGACTTACTTGTTGAACGTCATCACTATCTTCCAGATTATCGATTAATTTTTCCATTTTATCTACATTTGATTCGTCGTTAATTTTAACGTAATTTGATGGTTCATAAACCAAATCAGATTTTACGAATTTATATCCCTTATCTAACAAAGTATCTCTTACTTGTGCAAAATCTTCCATTGCTGTGTTGATTACAAAAATTCCATCATCAGCTTCAAAATCTTCTGCTCCAGCATCTAAACTGTCCATCATTACTTCTTCTTCATCCAAAGATTCTGCGTCAATTAATAATATACCTTTTCTTTGGAACATAAATGATACAGAACCATTTTGTCCAAGATTTCCACCAAATTTATCAAAATAATGTCTTACATCTGAAGCAGTTCTATTTCTATTGTCTGTCAAACATTCAACTATAACTGCAACTCCTTCTGGACCATATCCTTCGTATACTATGTTTTCGTAGTTTGCAGAATCTCCGTCGCCACTCGCTTTTTTAATTGCTCTGTCTATGTTATCGTTAGGCATATTTTCAGCACGAGCTTTTTCTATAACAGATTTTAAGCTAGGATTGTATTCAGGATCAGCTCCACCTTCTCTAACAGCAACAGTTATCGCTCTTGCCATTTTTGTGAACACTTTACCTCTTCTAGCATCTTCACTACCCTTTTTGTTTTTTATTTTGCTCCATTTATTATGTCCTGACATAAAATCACATCCTTAATATTTATTTCTATCGAACTCAAATGATTTCGCAAATTTTCTTTTATGTTCGCTTTGTTTAATTTTTTTATCAATCAAATTTTTAGACTTAGTTTCAGAATTATTCATCAAATAATTATCTAGCTCTTCGTAAGTAAATCCAAACTCATCTTCATCTGTTTGACCTTCCCACAAACCAGCGCTAGGTTTTTTATTAATAATTACATCTGGAACGCCCAAAACTTTTGCCATCTCAAAAATTTCTGTTTTGTATAAATTCAAAAGTGGCATAAGATCAGCTCCACTGTCGCCGTATTTTGTAAAATATCCAGTCATAAATTCGGAACGATTTGATCCAGATAATACCATATATCCATTATTTTGTGCATAATAGTACAACGTCAACATTCTAAGTCTTGGCTTAATATTTGATACTGCCATTTCTACAGAAGTTTTTTCAAAAGTTTGTATCAATGCATCAAAACCATCATTCAAATCGACTTTTTTACAATTCAAATCAATCGCTTCTGCTAATATTCTAGCATCTTCTTCATCTTTTGGATTGCTTTTTATCGGCATAATCAAACCTAGGGCGTTATCTCCAAAAGCTTTTTTGCACAAACACGCTAATACAGCGCTGTCGATTCCACCGCTAATTCCAAAAACCGCTCCTTTTAAATTAGCTGATTCGACTTCTTCTTTTATCCATTTTGTTATATCTTCACATAATTTTGCGTAATTCATTTTAATCCACCTTCAAATTTTATCACAATTTACATCATTTTAAAATATTAACTTACCATTTAAAGATGATTGGTAAGTAAATTCAATCATTGTAAACTTTATGTTATCGCTTGTTAAATCAATTAACTTATTTTCTATTTCTTCGTATTTATCTTCATCTAATAAAATATCAAAAACAACTTTGTCTGAATATTGCTTGTCAGCTACGTAAATATCATTATTCATCAAAAAATTTTCAATACTTCCAACATTGGTGTAGTCAAATTCTATCTGAAAATTTCTAAATATTTTCTTATCTACAATAACCGACTCATTCAAACACTCACTAGAAGCTTTTGTGTATGCTCTTATAAGACCACCAGCTCCAAGTTTAATTCCGCCGTAGTATCTTGTAACAACTACACAAACATTAGTCAAATCTTCTTTTTTAATTACTTCAAGAATTGGAATCCCTGCTGTTTGGGAAGGCTCACCGTCGTCATCAAATCTCTGAATTAATTTGTCCTCTCCAATGATATATGCAGAACAATTGTGAGTTGCGTCACTGTATTTTGTTTTTATACTATCCACAAATTCTAAAGCCTCTTCTTCTGTTTCCACGAACTTACAATTTCCGATAAATTCCGATTTGTTAATTACAAAAGAAAAAGGTATGCTTTTGTGAATACTTCTATAATTTTTCATATATAAATTCCTCGTATTTTTCTATCTCTGATTCAGAAATCTCAACCTTAAGACGTACATCTTCATTGTTGTATGACACATCTTCACATTTAAAATTTTGTAAAATTGTGTTCAGAACGTCCTGATGATCGTAGTCAAATCTCATTTTAACACATTTGTAATTGCCATATAATTCTTCTTGAATTTTGTACAATAACATTTCGATGTCTTCATCGTTAAAAGCTGATATCTTAACTTTATTTTCCAAATTATACGGGAAAATCACGTTAGGATTATTATCAGATTTATTAAATACCGTAACCATGGGTTTGTCCAATACTTTTAATTCTTTTAATATATCCATCGTTGTAGTTATTTGATTGTCCAAATCAGAACTTGAAGAATCTAATATAAATAAAATCAAGTCAGAATGTTTCAAATCCAACAACGTTGACTTAAATGCTTCGATTAAATCTGTTGGAATATCTTTAATAAATCCAACGGTATCTATTACAAGGCATTGTTTTTTATTTGGTAATGTACATTTTCTCAAAGTAGTATCCAGTGTTTTAAATAATAAATCCTCTGTTTCAAACTCCTCCGTGTACTTATCTTTGTAGAAATTCACCAATTTATTAGACAAAGTAGACTTACCAGCATTTGTGTAACCAACCATACTCACCATTTTTATATCAGATTTTAGTCTTTGTTTTCTCATATTTTCTTGGCTTTTATCAATACTTTTTAATTCTCGTTTTATATTGTTAATTTTGTTTTGGATAGTTCTTCTATCTACTTCAAGTTTTGTTTCCCCAGGACCTCTAGTTCCAATTCCACCACCAGTTCTGGATAAGTGATCTCTGAATCCAATTAATCTTGGAAGTCTGTATTTATATTCTGCAAGTTCAACTTGTAGCACACTTTGCTTTGTTTTCGCTCTACTTGCAAATATATCTAAAATTAAATTTGTTTTGTCTACTATTTTAAGTCCAGTTATATCTTCCAAGCTTTTTATATTTGAACCAGATAGTTCTACATTAAATATCAAAGTTGTTACGTCCATTTTTTCTGCAGCATCTTTTATCTCCAGACATTTCCCTTTTCCTATGTAATATTTTGAATCAATAAAGTTTTTTCTAACTTCTGAAATTGCGCAAACTTCACCGCCAGAAGATTCAATCAAACTTTCCATTTCTTTTATATCTTCATCGTTTATTTTTTTGTTTTTAAATTCAAAATAAACTAAAATTGTTTTTTCTTTCATTGTTGCTCCTTTATTTATATTATATAATAATCTGTCTTTAAGTAAAATGTACTTCGTATTTCTAGGAATATATGTTGAATCTACACTTTGTGGTATAATAGTGTATATACATTTTATGGAGGAATTTATGAATAAAGATAAAAATATAATATTGAAATCCATAAAAATTTTAATATTATGTTTGATTTGTATATTTGCATTTGTAGGTGGATTAATCGGAGTAGCTGGAGTTCGAGCTATGCAATTAGCTCCAAAGGTTAATCCCGAAGAAATAAATAATATGATGAATCAAACATCAGAAATTTTGGATCAGGATGGAAATTTAATCGAGAAAATCAAAACCACTGAATATAGAGAGGTTGTTAAATTAGATAAGATACCAAAATACATGATGGATGCTTTCACATCTGTGGAAGATGAAAGATTTTACAAACACAATGGTGTGGATCCTATCGGTATCACATCAGCTATTTTTGATAATTTAAAATCTGGTTCTATGAAACGTGGAGCAAGTACTCTAGCTCAACAATTAGCTCGTAATTTGTACTTAACGAATGAAAGGTCATTTGATAGAAAATTCAAAGAAGCTTATTTGGCAATGGAATTGACAAACTACTTAGGCAGAGAAAAATTATTGGAAACATATATGAATACTGTTTTCTTGGGACAAAATGCTTACGGAGTTCAAGCTGCCGCCGAAATTTACTTCAAAAAAAACATAGATGAATTAACTTTATCAGAATGCGCTACCCTTGCAGGAATCGTGAAGAGTCCTACTAACTTAGCATTATACAAGGCGATTGAACCAGGTCAAGTAAAAGATCAGTCAAAAATCGTCGGAGAAGTTACTTTAAGCGGTGAAACATACAAAGCTGTCTACAATCAACAAACTATCGACAGAAGAGATTACGTTCTTAAAAAAATGCTAGATAACAATAAAATCACAAAAGAAGAATACGACAAAGCTCTTCAAGAAAACATCGCAGCTAATATAAAACCAGGAATTAAAAACGTAGATAACCTGTCAAACTACTATTCAGATATTATCTACGAACAAGTTATTGCAAAACTTATCGAAAAAGGATACTCACAACAAGAAGCTAAAAGCAAACTAATCAATGGTGGACTAAAGATATATTCATGTGTTGATATGAATATGCAAAGTAATTTGGAAAAATTATACGATAAAAAAGTCGATGATATTATCGCAGATGGTTCATCAGCAAATTTATTAAAATGGTCAAGCGATGACGGCAGAAACATTACAAACGCTTTAAATGAAGTCATTTATTTTAGAAAGAAAAATATAATCAATGACAACGATGAGTTCTTTATTTCCCCAGAACAATACACTAAAAACCCAGATGGTTCTGTCACTTTTAATTATTCAAAATCAATCAAAGTAAAACAATTTGGAAACTATTTGGATTTGAAGGATTATTACTCAGTAAATGACAATAATAATTTGGTAACTCATAAAATATCTTCAATCAATATTGGTAGCAAAAATTTGAATACAGATGGTGAAGGTAACATCACAATCTTAAACAAATATATAAAAGAAAATCCAAATTTAATCAAATACGACAACAATGACAATTTGATTTTTGCTAAGGATTTCTACACTATAAATGAAGATGGAATCAAACAACCACAATCATCAAGTGTTGTTGTTGATAAAACAACTGGACAAATCAAAGCATTGGTTGGTGGAAGATATTCAGATAATAAAGATACTACTAACAGAGCATCCGATATTCCTAGACAAGTTGGTTCTAGCATGAAACCATTAGGTGTATATACTCCTGCATTGGATAATGGGTACTCCCCTGCATCAGGCTTAGATGATTTGCCACACTATAACGAAAAACACGAATTGTGGCCTCAAAACTGGTATGAAGGTTATGAAGGGCTGGTTTCTCTTAGATATGCTGTAGAAAATTCAATTAACGTTACTGCAGTAAAAGTTTTAGAAGATATTGGAATTGAAAAATCAAAAAGTTATTTAGAAAAATTTGGATTAATTAATGCAAAAAATCCTAAAGCTGATAACTATATTAGTGCTGCTGAAAATACTTCTGAAAATGATGAAAACACATCAGCAATGGCACTTGGTTCATTAACTAAAGGATTTACTCCTGTTGAAATGGCGGGAGCATATAATGCTATTAATAACAGTGGACAATACAGAGAGCCTATTTCATTTACAAAAGTTACTGATAGTTTGGGTAAAGTGATCATAGAAAATCCACAAAAGCAAAACGAAGTTGTAAGTCCTCAAATTGCATACATTATGAGAGACATACTAAGAACATCTACTGACTACAACTATTCCAAATATGCAAGGTTAGACGGTTTTGATATTGGTGGAAAAACAGGTACTACAAACGACTACCAAGATGTTTGGTTTGTTGGAATGAGTCCATATTATACTATTAGTACATGGCTAGGTTTTGACAATCAACAATTAAAAATGACTCAAATTAGCCAGAAAAAAGTTGTACAAATTTGGAGTGCAGTAAATAGATATACTTTAGAAGATAAAATTCCAATTAAATTTGAAGAACCAGATGGAATAGTAAGAGTTAAAGTTGATACTTTAGCAAATAAACTTCCAAGCAAATATAGTTGGAGAGATCCTCGAGGAATTGTAAAAGAAGAAGTCTACAAAGCAGGCACAGAACCAACTGAAGTTTCCGATTTGTATGAATCTAGGAGAATTGACGTTGTAGATGGAAAATTAGCAACGGACAAAACTCCTCCATGGGAATTAGGATGGGGAGTTTTCATAAAAAGAGACCCTCCTTACAAGCCATCAGAACATAACAATATAATTCCAAAAGACTGGAAATACAGTATGCCTGGTTATTCAGACAGAACAATCTTCAATATTTTTAAACCTAAGTACAAAGATGACGAAGACAAGGATGACAAGAACAAAGACGATAAAGAGGACAAAGACGATAAAGATAACGACAAGAAAGACGACGAAAAAGAAAACAATAGAAATAACAGAAATGGCAACAATAGAAAGCGAAACAATAACGATTCATCGAACAATAATGATAACTAACACTCGATTATAAAACTTTATAATCTTTATTCAAAAAACCACCTGATTAGAACATATTTCCAATCAGGTGGTTTATCTTTTAAAACAAATAGATTTAATCAAAAAATAAGGTAATACTTTTACTTCATTATATTTGGTAACAATTTATTATCGAAGCTTATTATGATTATCTATTACAGATAATATATCGCATGGTGATTTTACAACTACGTCAGCAGAATTCAACAACATTTTTTCTGTTCCGACACCAGATAAAACACCTATTGAAAGTCCAGCGTGTTTTCCTAATTGCATATCTATGTCAGAGTCACCAACAACTGCAACTTCATTTATATCTAGAGAAAATTTTTTACAAAAAGCTTGTAACGCTTGTGGATTCGGCTTATTCAAATATCTATCTCCACTCCCTAAGAATTCAATATATTTTTCTAATTTAAGAATTTGAAAGCAAAACCTAGCTTGACGGTAATTATCTGCAGTAATTACACCGATTTTTATGCCATCATTTTTTAATTCATTGAATAATCCATCTAAATCACAGGTCTCCTTAATCATGTTAGAATGACTTTTTAAATATTCAGAAAAAAATTCTTCCATATTTTCATAAATTTCATCCTCAGAATTTAAAATATACATACTAATCACTTCAAATAATTCATCCATCGTCCCCGATGCTAGAATACTATTTTCTCTAATTGTCGAATCACTTTTTATTCCGATTTTTTCTCTTATATCTTCTTTTACTTCTTCAGATAATGAATATTCATTGAATAGTTCTTCAACTGCACATCGCCATATATCTGAAAACTCCATCAACGTACCATCTTTATCAAAAATTATCCCTCTAATTTTCATATTTTTTTACCATTAAGTCTTTCCAGTATTTCATACTTTGAGTTTTTTTATCTCGATTAAAGAATATCGGATTAGTAAACCCATACAAATTATCATCTTCGTCAGTTATATCAAGTCTAATCCAATGATATTTTAAATCTATTTCTTGATTCAATTTTGATACTAATCCTTTTTCTTTCAAAATTGTCTTTCCATCGATAATCCAATTATGGTATAGATCGAGATCATGAAATGTTTCGTTAGTTAGTTTGCTTTCTAACAATACTTTTCCCTCAAAAGAGTTATTTTCTCTATTCAAGCCGTGTATATTAAGGTCAATAAAATCTTTTCTCGATACTACGACATCTCCTTGTATAAGAGCTTGTTTTAAATCATTCCAAGAATTACCTTTTGAATATAAATATGTTTTTGGATCTCCCAATATAGAAGGATATTCAGAATTTGCATATTTTTCATTTGGTCTCAAATGCGAGTCACTACCTCCTATTCCCACAACCTTGAATCCATCATTCAGTAGACAATTCCATTTGTCTTTTGCATCATTAGTTGCATTTATGGATGTTTTATATGTTGGATCATTAATTATTTCCAAGATTTTAACATATTCAAGCGGCAAATCACCTAACAAAAAATCCCAAGGAGGCATGAATGGATGATTTATTGATACTATAGAGTATTTCTCAGCCTCCTTAATTATTTCTATAAGTGAAGTTTTATTCTCTATCTCAAATATAGAATGTTCTTCAAACGGATTTTTTTCTGAAAACAATAAGTTAATATGACCATAACTTGATGTAATCTCAACGCCTGGATATATAAATACATCATCAGATTTGGGCCATTTATAATGAAAAATATTATGGTCTGTTGGAATAAAAAAATCAAGATCCTGTTTTTTAGCTATATCATTATTCTCTTCTCTAGTCATTTTACCGTCTGAAAATATAGTATGTGTATGAAAATCACCTGCATACCATTTCATTTCATCATATATGGTATGTTCAGATATTTTTGGTCGTTCAATTAAACTTATTTCTTTTAATTTATGGTTAAATTCATCCTCTTCTTTTACTAGTATACTTGCTGTATTAGACTCAACCTCTCCATAAATTGCGTATTCTATTGTCCATTCACCTTGAAAAGTTTCACTTGATTTTAGTGTTTTGCAACAAGGAGAAGTATAATCGCTTATTGTAGATATGCATCTTGTGCCATCTTTTGAATTAGTAACAATCTGTCCATACAAATTCTTGTCCGGTCCAAATAAATACATAAATAATAAATTTTTATTGTTTTTCCAACTTATCGATATTGTGATTACATTACATTTTATATTGAAAGTAATTTTATCATATTTTTTTTTGAGATTTGTTTCTAAGAAATTATTCCTATCATTATTAAACAATAATCTATCTTTCATTAGTTATCTCCAAAAATTATCATCTTTCATTCAAATTTCTATTCGAACAATCTATTTATTAATCTTATCTAGTGCTTCTTGAGCTACTTTTTGAGCTTCATCCAATGCTTGTTTTGTTGGAATATTTTGTAACTCGATTTTATCTGCTGCAATACTCAAAGCATCAGTAATCTTTCCTTTTGTTGGATCAATAAATACTGGTGTAGCTTTAAGTGCTTGTTGATATGGTACAATTGCATAAGGATTTTCTTTTGTAAAAGCTTTGTAATCCTCATCCTCCATAGCGCTTTTTCTAACTGGAATGTATCCTGTTTTCATTGACCATTTTGCAGAAATTTTTGGACTAGTAAAGTATGATATCCATTCAAATGCAGCTTGTTGTTGTTCTTTAGAGGCTGCTTGTGGTACAACTAAATAATGTCCTCCAGCTTGTGGCTTTCCGGGCTTTCCATTCAATCCTGGTTGAGGACATGATCCAATAATTTTAAAATCCAAATCACCTTTGTCCCCTGAAGATCCTGTATAACTCATAGCTTGTCCGCCCATCACATTATCAATTGTTCTGTACCAGTATTCCCATCCTTGTCCTCCGGATTCTATCTTTGCAGTTTTGTTTTCAAAAATTTGTTTTCTAATAAAATCCCAAGATTCAATCCATTCAGGTGAATTTATTGTAACTTTTTTTCCATCTTCACTAAGGATTGATCCTCCATTGCTCAAAGCTATATCGATAAGATTATCAGCACCCCACATTGGAAGATGTCCCCATTTTGTAACAACTTTTTTTTGTATTTCTTTAGATGCTTCATATACTTTTTCCCAAGAAGAATAAGCATCTTCTGGCTTAATGCCCGCTTTATTCAATAAATCTTTTCTATAATACATTACTTGTGTTGTTCCATATGCAGGTATCGCATAAATTTTACCATTAATCTTTGCCGGTTTCATTAGTACATCAAGATAATCAGATTCTGGTGTCTTATCATTCATAAATGTGGATAAATCTACAGCTATTTGTGATTCTGCCATTTCAGAGATTTTACTTCCTATAAAAACTGCTGGTGGTTGTTTAGCAGCTATTGCAGCTTGAACTTTTTGATACGTTTCGTTGTAATCGGCTTGTTGTACCCCTACAACCTTGACTTTATCTTGTGATGCATTAAAATCTGCAATAATTGATTCCATTGTCTGACCTGCAACAGACCCTAATCCATACCAAAATTGAATTTCAACCTTTTCCTTTTTGCTGCTATCTTCTGATGCAACATTAGAACCACTGCTATTTTCATTTTGTGCTTTTTTAGCAGATTCTGAACAACCTGTAAGCATTAATATACCACAAAGTATCATTAATAAAATTTTTCTTAATTTTCTCATTTTTTCCTCCTAATTTTTATCCTTTTATCCCGCTATCGCTTATTCCTTCAATAAACCACTTCTTTAAAATTAAAAATAAAATTAATAGTGGTAATACTGATATAGTGTTTGCAGCCATCAACATCGGTAAATTCTGTGTGAAATTTCCCTTTGAATTAAAGAAAATATTTAATCCTACACTTATAAGATAATTTTTCTTACTGTTTGTTATTAGTGATGGCCACATATAGTTATTATACATAACAACAAACTGTATCAAGGCTGTTGTTAATATTGTAGATTTAGAAAGTGGAACCATAACTTTCCATAGTATTTGCCAATTATTTGCTCCATCCATTTCAGCTGCTTCTATCATTTCTTTAGGTACAGAAGAAAAAGTTTGGTAAACCATATATATCGTAAACACACTTGCCACATTAGAAATAATAATTCCTGGTATTGTATCAATTAAATTCATCTTTGCAAGGATAACATAACTCGGAACATATGTCGCTGCTGCTGGAAGCATATATGTCAAGAGAATAGATCCAAACAAAATCTTTTTACCTTTGAAATCAAACTTCGATAAACCATATCCCATCAAAATCCCAAGCAATAGTTGTAAAACAACTATTGCAAATGCTGTTATAATACTATTAATTATATAAAGATCGAATGGTGCTTTTTCTAACGCACCTATGAAATTTCTAAAATCTAATACTTCAGGAAACAGGTTTAATGGTTGTTGAATAATTTTATTTGCTGTTTTAAAAGAATTTGTAGCCATCCATAATAGCGGAAAAAAAGCTAATATACTTACAAACGCTAATAATAATAAATTGATTATTTTTTTTATTTTATTCATTTTAGCTCCTATTTTACTAGTTTCTTTTGCATATAGAACATGATACTAGCTAGTATTCCTGTGATAATTACCATTATTATTGCAATAGTTGTAGCTTTGCCCATATTAAATTGTTCAAATGCCATCTGATAAAATAAGTATAATAATGTTCTAGTTGATCCAGCTGGACCTCCTCTAGTTAGTACAGAAATCTGATCATAAGCCTGAATTGAATTTATCAGACTTATGATTCCTAGAAACAATGTCGTCTTTATTGTTAGTGGAAAATAAATATATTTAATTTTTTGGAGTGAGTTTGCTCCTTCCAAATTACAAACTTCAAATAAATCTTTTGGTATTTTACTTATTGCATCTGAATAATACAGCATCGCCCATCCAGCTGTTTTCCAAACAGTAACTATCATAACAGCTATAAGCGCATATTTAGAATCCATTAGCCAATTTGGACCATTAATTCCCAAAAATTTTAAGCAATAATTAATTAATCCAACACTAGGCCTGAACATCCAACTCCATACTATACTCATTGCAACCATTGGAGTAATCCATGGCGAAAATAAAAATCCTTGAAAAATATCTTTCCCTTTTTTTACTTTCTCGATTATTAGGGCCATTAGAAAACCAATTATTAAAGTCGGGCATACTGTTCCAAAACCAAATAAAATTGTATTCTTTAAAGCTTGCCAAAATTCTGAATTTTTAAGTATCTCTAAATAATTTTTTAAACCAATTATATTAAATTTTGGACTAATATAATCCCAATCGGTAAAACTTATCATTAAAGAAATAATCATTGGAATGAACCAGAAAACCAATAATGGTAACAATGGAATAAGTATATATATTATGAAGTTAGGAACATTCAAACTATTTCTTCTAATGTCTTTTATTTTTCTATTATTATCTTGATCCTTTGTTACACTTTTTACATTGTCCATATTAATCCTCCAAAAATAATCTCATTTCTGTTTTTGGATCAAAAAACAATAATTTATTTGCATCAAATACAATGTTTAACTCGTCCTTATCTTTTATATATCTATTAGCATCTGTATTTATAGTAATCTTATTTCCATATAACTCGGCGTGAATATTATAATTAGCACCAAGCAATTCTATTAACTTCACCGGAACCTTAATTCCAGAATCATTATTAGAAATTTTGATGTTCTCGGGCCTAATTCCTAATACAACATCTTTAACAGAATCTTGGTTAACATCGCATATATAATTACTTGATTCATCATAGAATTTTGCGTCTTCAATTTTCCCTTTTATAAAATTCATCGGTGGAGACCCTAAAAATCCCCCGACGAACATATTATTAGGATTAGAGTAAAGTTCTTCCGGCGTCCCGACTTGTTGAATAATCCCATCTTTTAAACAAACAATTCGACTTGCCATGGTCATTGCTTCTGTTTGATCATGTGTTACATAAATGACTGTAGAACCTAAATTTTGTTGTAATTCTACTAATTCTTTTCTCATGTGAATTCTTAACTTTGCATCCAAATTTGACAAGGGTTCATCCATTAAAAATATTTCAGATTCTTTTACTATTGCTCTCCCTAATGCAACTCTTTGACGTTGTCCACCTGATAACTCAATAGGTTTTCTTTTAAGATAAGGTGTCAAACTCAACATTTCCGCTGTTTTTCGAATGCTCTTATCTCTTGTATTTTTGTCAACACCTCTGATTTTTAAACCAAATCCGATATTGTCATAAACATTTAAATGAGGATATAATGCATAGTTTTGAAATACCATGGCCGTTCCCCTATCTTTAGGAGCAACATCGTTCATTCTTTTTCCATTAATAAATAAATCACCTTCAGATATATCTTCCAATCCAGCAATCATTCTGAGTGTAGTAGATTTTCCACAACCACTTGGCCCTACAAAAACTATGAACTCTTTATCTTCTATCTCTAAATTAAAGTCGGTAACCGCAGATTTTTTGCTATTTTCATATCTTTTGTAAATATTTCTTAGAGAAATTTTGCTCATTTAACCTCCTTATTATGTGTTTTTCACAATTTTATATTTGTTTTTGTTGTTTTATTTTTGCTTATCTTTGTTTCCTAATCTTATAATAATCTTTAGGTGTTAAAAAATATTAATGTATTCGTAAAATATACGTAAATAAGCTAAAATAAAAACATAAAAATTATTTTTAATATGCTATAATAAAAATGAGGTGAAAATTTTAAAATACTATGCTAAAAAATGATAGATTAAATAAAATATTACAAGATTTAAATAAACATGGTAGCATCACAGTCCAAAATTTATCGAAAAATTTTAATGTTACTCCTGAAACTATACGCCGTGATCTAGAAACATTAGAAAATGAAAATAAATTAAAAAGAGTCTATGGAGGTGCTATTTTAATTGACGAAAACATTCCAGAATTTGATTTGATTACAAGAAAAACAATCAACATTGAAAAAAAAATAAATTTAGCTACTATAACTACTGACTTTGTTAAAGAAGGTTCTATGATAGCTCTAGACGACAGTACGACAAATGTAGAAATATCTAAATCATTAATAAAACAATTTAACAATATCTCATGTATAACGAACTCTCTGTCAATAGCACAAATATTAGCTACTAATCCTTCTATCAAAATATTACTTGCTTCTGGAAGACTTAATAATAAAGATTTATTTACATACGGATTATCAGCAATAAATTTTATCAAAATGTACCATCCTGATATATTTTTTATGAGTGCAAGTGGTATAAATTTGAAACACGGAATTATGGATTATGGATTTGATCAATATGATATAAAAACTACAATGAAGCAGGTCTCCTCAAAAACATTTTGTGTAGCTGATAGTACAAAATTTGGAAATACAGCAACTATTAGAGTTTGTAATTTTAATGAAGTTGATGGAATTATTACCGACCAGAATTTAGATTCTCAAATTAAGGAGAATTTCTCGGAATTAGGAATAAATCTTTTTTATCCGGAAAATAATTAATATTAATTGAAGTTATATAAAAATAATCCCCGCTATAATAAATAAATTAAAGCGGGGTGGCAATGTGGATCATGTAATTTTGTATTCTATTTTACTTTCTTTTTTCTAGTTACTTTAAAATTAATCTCATAAATAAATCTATCGTCATCAATTGATATTTTACTTGTTCCTCCAAGCAATTCTATCAAATTCTTAGCAATGTACAAGCCAAGTCCACTACCTTCAGAGTGGCGAGACCTTTCCCCTCTTACAAATTGACCCATCAATTCTTCTGCGCTCACTTCAATCTTATTCTTGGATACATTAGAAAATTTCAGAATAATATTGTCATCGACTACATCACATTCACCGTATACTTTTGTATTAGGTTTTGAATACTTCACAATGTTACTAAAAATATTTTCGATTACACGAGATAACTTTGCACCATCCGTCATCATCAAAACTGTTTTTCTTTTATCACTATATTCAAAATCCAGTCCCAACTTATTGAAATCAGAATCAAATTGACCGTAAACTTGCAATACTAATTCATTCAGCTCTACAACTTCCATTTCAATATCAATATTTCCCGTTCCAGTTTTAGAAGCATAAATCAAATCTATTACCATAGTTTTTAATCTTTTAGCGTTATATTCCAAAATTTCAATATATCTTTTCTTTTCGGCTTCATCAGTTTCGTGATTCAGCAAATCGACGTAATTTATAATAGAAGTTAAAGGTGTTTTGATATCATGTGAAATATTTGTAATCAATTCAGTTTTCATTTTTTCTGAATTGATTTTATCTTGCATTGTGCTAATAACCGAATCATGTAAATGGTTAATCAAATACACAGAGTCTTTGTAAATTTCGTCGTCAATAAACACATCAATGTCTTTTCCAGAATACATAGCCTCAACTTTTTTATTAAGCAGTATTTTGCCAAGATTATTGATTAAAATTGATATGTAAATTTTCGCTAAAATTGCACCGATAAATATAATTCCAAACAAATTCCTGTTTGTGACCATAATCGTCGCCATTGTATACATTAAAAATATAAAAGTTAATAATGACTCAACATAAATATTGTAATATTTCCCTTTGAAATTACTTATGAATTGATATATCAAAAAAGCATTCTTTTTCTTTTTGTAAATAGTCCTTACTACCTTAACCATTGAATAAAAGAAAGCAAGCATCGCATATATCAACGTTATGGCAACTGAAAAATTATATACATTAATTATATTTTCAATAAAAAATGATACAGTGAATACAAGAATAAAACCAAAACTAAAATACAGTAGTAGATCTACCAATTGTTTTTCAACATAACCATCGATAGATCTAAAACTTTTCTTTATCCAATTTATCATTAAATATCCTCTATCTTATATCCCATTCCATACACAGATTTAATCAAATCAGGTCTTCTAGGATTGATTTCAACTTTTTCTCTGAGTCTTGATATGTGGACTGAAACTATTTTTTTGACATCATAAGGTGGAGCTTCCCACACATTTTCATAAATTTCTTCTGATGTGAATACTATACCTTTGTTTTTCAATAAAAGTAAAATTATTCCGTACTCATAAGGAGTTAACTTTATTTCTTCACCATCAATCAATACTTCTTTTTTGTCGTCGTTGATTGTCAATCTTCCAGCTGAAAATATATTGCCATTTAGAGAATTGTCTTTACTAAGTTCTAATCTTCTCAAACAAGATTTGATTCTAGCTAATAATTCCACGGCATCGAAAGGTTTCGTAATATAATCGTCAGCACCCAAATTCAATCCCATAACCTTATCATTGAGTTCACTTTTTGCAGACAAAATTATGATTGGCGCGTTAGATACTTCTCTTATTTTTTGAGTTAGTTCTAATCCGTCCATTCCTTCCATCATTATATCTACCAAAAATAAATCTATTTTATTCTTTTCCATTAATTCTAATGCATCGTAACCATTATAAGCCTTCAACACATTGTAATTATCTGTTTTCAAATATATTTCTATGGCTTTTACTATGTCTTTTTCGTCGTCGACAACCATAATATTGTACATAAAAAATCACCTTCTTAACTTTTATTATACACTAAAAATCAGAAGGTGATTATTACAAAAATTTAACGATTCAATTTTGGAACCAAATATTGCCCAGTATATGAATTTTTCTTACTAATTAATTTTTCAGGAGTTCCTTGGAAGATAACTTGTCCTCCACCATTTCCTCCTTCAGGTCCCAAATCGATAATATAATCCGCGACCTTAATAACATCAAGATTGTGTTCAATAACAATAACGGTATTCCCTTGATCCACAAGTCTTTGCAAGACTTCAATTAATTTATCAATATCTGCTGAATGAAGACCCGTAGTTGGTTCATCCAAAATATATACAGTTTTTCCTGTACTTTTTTTAGATAATTCACTGGCAAGTTTTACTCTTTGCGCTTCTCCACCGGATAATTCAGTTGAAGATTGTCCTAATTTAATATATCCCAAACCTACATCTTGTAAAGTTTGCAATTTGTTTTTAATTGGCGGAAAATTTCTAAAAAATTCTAACGCTTCATCAATTGTCATATCCAAAACATCGGCGATGTTTTTGCCTTTGTATTTTACTTGCAAAGTTTCTCTGTTATATCTTTTTCCTTTACAAACGTCACATGGAACATAAACGTCTGGTAAAAAGTGCATTTCTACCTTTATAGTTCCATCGCCCTTACAAGCTTCACACCTTCCACCCTTTACGTTAAATGAAAATCTTCCTTTTTGATATCCTCTCATGTTTGCTTCAGGAGTCGATGCAAACAAATCTCTTATCAAATCAAATACTTTTGTATAAGTCGCTGGATTACTTCGTGGCGTTCTACCAATCGGAGATTGATCTATTTGTACAACTTTATCCAAATTTTCAATTCCAGTGGCTGATTTGAATTTACCATTCTTCATCTTCGCATTATTCAAATCTCTGGCTAATTTCTTGTAGACAATTTCGTTGACCAATGAAGATTTGCCAGATCCTGAAACTCCTGTAACACAGTTGAAGCATGAAAGTGCAAATTTCGCATTTATATTCTTTAGGTTATTTTCTTTGCAACCTTTAAATTCTAAATATCCATTTGGTTTTCGTCTTTGTTCCGGAACAGGAATTGCCAATTCGCCAGACAAATACTTCCCTGTAATGGATCTTTTTTCTTTTATAATATCATCAATAGTTCCACAAGCTACGATTTCGCCTCCATGAACACCAGCCCCCGGTCCGATGTCAACAAGATAATCGCATTCTTTCATCGTATCTTCATCGTGTTCAACCACTACCAAAGTATTTCCAATATCCGTTAAGTTTCTAAGCGCTTTAATCAATTTATCATTGTCTCTTTGGTGAAGGCCAATTGAAGGCTCATCTAATACATAGACAACGCCGACCAATGCAGATCCAATTTGTGTTGCCAATCTAATTCTCTGAGATTCTCCACCAGATAAAGTAGAAGCAGATCTATCCAAAGTCAAATAATCAAGCCCAACATCATTCAAAAATTGAAGTCTACTTATAATTTCCTTCAATATTTCGTCTCCAATAAATTTCTTGGACTCTTCCAATTCCAAATCTTTGAACCATTGAAGAGAATCTTTTACAGGCATTTGGCAAATTTCGTAAATATTTTTTTCATTTATGCGAACTGACAAATACTCATCTTTTAATCTAGCTCCATGACAATAATCGCATTCAACGTCAGTCATATACTCACCAATTTTTTGATGCATAGAATCTGTCGTACTTCTATTGTATCTTTCTTCTAAGTTTTTCAAAACTCCTTCAAATTTACCGTTGAATTTTTTTCGTCCAGAAAAATGGCTATCAAAAATAAATGAGAGATTTTTCTTAGATCCATTTAAAATTTCATTTATCATTTTCTTTGGAGCTTCTTTTATTGGTTTGTCCAATGGAAAATCATAAGAATCAGCAATTGCCTTTATTATTTCAAAATAATATCCACCTGGTTTCGAAGATTGATAAGGATCTATTGCACCTTGTAAAATAGATAATTCTTTATTAGGAATGACCAAATCTTCATCAACCTTTTTATGAAAACCAAGTCCATTACAATGCGGACACATCCCAAATGGATTATTGAAAGAAAAATCTCTTGGCTCTAATTCTTGGTAAGAAATATGTCCATCTGGACAACTCATTGATGTACTGTAGGAAATTACATCTTTGCCAATAACATCAACTTTTACATTATTTTCAGATAATCTCAGAGCAGTTTCTATAGAATCTGTTAGCCTTGAATCAATTCCTTCTTTAATTATAATTCTGTCGACAATTACATCAATATCGTGTTTTTTGTTTTTATCAAGTTCTATTTCCTCAGCTAATTCAACTTGCTCACCATCTACAATTGCTCTTATGAAACCATCTTTTCTCAAATTTTGAAGAAGTTTTTTAAATTCACCCTTTTTGCCTTTTACTACAGGACTTAAAATTTGAATTCTGGAACGTTCCTCTAATTCTTTCACACTATCTACAATTTGGTCGACAGTTTGGCTAACAATTTCTTTCCCGCAAACAGGACAATAAGCAGTTCCAACTCTTGCGAAAAGTAGTCTAAAATAATCGTATATTTCTGTAACAGTTCCCACTGTTGAACGTGGGTTGTTGTTAGTTGTTTTTTGGTCTATAGATATCGAAGGCGACAATCCTTCAATGTATTCTACGTCTGGTTTATCCATTTGCCCTAAAAATTGGCGTGCGTAAGAACTCAAAGATTCTACATATCTTCGTTGCCCTTCCGCATATATAGTGTCAAATGCCAAAGAAGATTTACCTGACCCACTCAATCCAGTAAACACGACCATTTTATTCCTAGGAATGGTAAGGTCCACATTTTTTAGATTATTCTCCTTAGCACCTTTTATAACAATTTTATCTTTGCTCATTTTGCTCCTTTAGTAAGTGTTTTTCAAATTCCTGATTTGATCTCTAAGTGTAGCAGCTCTCTCGAAATCCAATTCTTCTGCAGCTTTTAACATTTCTGTGTTCAAATTTTCAATAATAACTTCTATTTCGTCCTTTGAAAATTCCGTAACTTTATTAACATCATAACTTTCATTTTCTTCTGCCACGAAAGTATTTTGGATTCTTTTTCTAACAGATTTATTAATAGTAGTTGGAATAATGTTGTGTTCTTCGTTGTATTCTTTTTGTATTTCTCTACGCCTATTAGTTTCTGTGATAGCCACATCCATCGACCTAGTAATCGTATCACCGTACATTATAACGTGACCATTTGAGTTTCTAGCAGCTCTACCTATAGTTTGTATAAGAGAAGTCTCTGAACGTAGGAAACCTTCCTTATCAGCATCCAAAATCGCAATCAAAGAAACTTCTGGTAAATCCAATCCCTCTCTCAAAAGGTTGATACCAACAAGTACATCGTATTTTCCTTCTCTCAAATCTCTGATTATTTCCATTCTTTCAATCGTATCAATATCTGAATGCAAATATGTTACTTTTATATCCAAATCTTCAAGATATCGTGTCAAATCTTCACTCATTTTTTTAGTAAGAGTTGTGATCAGAACACGTTCACCTTTTTCAATAGTTTTATTGATTTCACTAACCAAATCGTCGATTTGTCCCTTTGTAGGACGAACTTCAATTTTTGGATCTAATAATCCTGTAGGTCTGATAATTTGTTCAACTACTTCATTAGTTTTTGCTTTTTCATATTTTCCTGGAGTTGCTGACACATAAATTACTTGATTCATCATCGATTCAAATTCATTAAATCTCAAAGGACGATTGTCCAATGCAGAAGGCAATCTGAAACCATAATCAACCAAGCTAGTTTTTCTGGACCTATCTCCCTCATACATTCCTCCGATTTGTGGAACAGTAACGTGTGATTCGTCAATCATTGTCACGAAATCTTTTGGGAAATAATCGATAAGAGTGTAAGGTCTGCTTCCAGGCTTTCTCTGGGACATATGTCTTGAATAGTTTTCTATTCCAGTACAAAATCCCATTTCTTTTAACATTTCTATATCGTATCTCGTTCTTTGCTCTAATCTTTGAGCTTCCAACAATTTATTGTGATCTTTAAAGTATTTTAATCTATCTTCTAATTCTTCTTCAATAGTTACGATAGCTTTTTCGACTTTTTTCTGAGTCGTTGCATAGTGACTTGCAGGATAAATGGCAACGTGATTTCTTTCTCCGACGATTTCTCCAGTCAAAGCATCAATTTCAGTAATTCTATCTATTTCGTCGCCAAAAAATTCTATCCTTACGCTTTTTTCTCCACTAGATGCTGGGAAAATATCCAAGCTATCTCCTCTTACTCTGAAAGTTCCTCTGGTGAAATTAATGTCATTTCTAACGTATTGAATGTCGATTAATTTTTTCATAACTTCAGTTCTATCTTTTTCCATTCCTGGACGCAAAGATATAACCAAATTTTCATAATCAATAGGATCACCCAAGCCGTAAATACAAGATACAGAAGAAACTATAATTACATCTCTTCTTTCGAATAAACTCATCGTAGCACTGTGGCGAAGCTTGTCTAATTCCTCATTGATACTTGAATCTTTTTCTATATAAGTGTCCGATTGAACAACGTATGCTTCTGGTTGATAATAATCGTAATACGAAACAAAAAATTCAACCGCATTTTCTGGGAAAAATTCCCTAAACTCACTAGCTAACTGATATGCCAAAGTTTTGTTGTGAGCTATAACCAAAGTCGGTCTTTGAACTTTTTGAATAATATTAGCCATAGTAAAAGTTTTACCTGAACCAGTAACTCCTTTTAAAATTTGATGATTTTTTCCATTTTCCAAACCATTTGCAAGTTTATCAATCGCTTGTGGTTGATCACCTGTTGGCTTGAATTTTGAATGTAATTTAAATTCCATAACTCACCCCTTGAACATATGTTTTACTTTAACATTATATATCATCTGTCTGTTTAATTCAATAAACAATAATTCGTGTTCATTCTCGAAAAAACAAAAAAATTTCCTAAACAAAAACTAGGCTCACAGAGCCTAGCCAAATATTTTTATTATAAATCTTCTTCATTTATTACTTTTTCATTGAAACCGTCTTTATACTCATCATTTTTTACAATATGTCTGTTAAATATTTTATCGATAGCCACTGAAATAGCAGTATCTCCAGAAATATTTGCAGCAGTTCCAAATGAATCCTGTGTCAAATAAAGTGTCATCAACAATGATGCAAGTTCCCCTTCAGATGGAATTCCAACTACTGGCAAAAATGGCAATGCACTCATAATTGCTCCACCTGGAGCTCCTGGAGCAGCAACCATAGCTATCCCAAGAATTGCCATATATCTTAACATTAGTAAATAAGAATGTTCCATTCCATACATTGTTAAGATTGTAAAAGTACATGCTGTAATTGTAATCATTGAACCTGGCATATGAACAGTAGCTCCCAATGGAATTACAAAATCTCTAATACTTTTACTTACTGAATTTTGCTTAGCACATTCCAAGTTTACTGGAATTGTCGCAACAGATGATTGAGTTCCTATCGCTGTTAAATATCCTTTTACTTGATTTCTGATTAACTTTATAGGATTTTTCTTCGTGTAAGTACCACTTATTATAAATAATACAGAAACATATATTAAGTGAAGTGCAATTACACATAAGAATATCTTCCAGAAAATTGAAAGAACTGCAAATACAGATCCAGTAAATGCCATTTTTGAGAAATTACCAAAAATAAAGAAAGGTAACAATGGTACAATTGCAGTTGACAATACTTTTGTGATTATGTCATTAAATTCTGAAATTAAATTGTAGCAATATTCTCCTTTACCTTGTTTTCTTAACCATGAAATTGCAATTCCCATCATAAATGCGAAAATAATTGATGAAGTTACATCAAAAAATGGTTTGATTGGAATTTCAAAAAATGGATCCATGCCTATCTTAGTTGAGGCTTGAATCTTAGAAACTTGGTCTGGACTTATAAATGCTGGGAATATATTAGAACTCATAACATATGATAATGACCCACCAATAAGAGTAGATGCATAAGCGATTACAACAGTTACTAATAATAATTGTCCAGCTCCCTCTCCAAGATCAGCAATTCCCTTTGTTACAAAAGCGATAATCATAAGTGGAATAACAAAGTTTAGAAATGCGCCGAACATTGATGAGAATGTTACAGCAGTCTTCACGAACCATTGAGGCATATACAAACCAGCCAAAGTACCTAATCCAATCGCGATTAATAATTTTGGTATTAATCCTAGTTTTTTCTTTTCAGTTTTACTCATTTTCTTTAAATCACTCCTTATTTTATGTTGTTTTATATGTAAAATACATATTGCATTTTAAACCCAAATTATTTTACAATACAATTTAAAAAAGAGCAAGTAATTCAATAGATTTTTAACAGTTTTATTTAAATTTTGTTATATTCTTGGTGTTATTTTATTTTAATAACGTATATAAAATCACTTATGTCATAATATTTTATCAAACTGCCGTAATTTCCCACTATTTTTAATGTAAAAAAAGAGACTCATACCGACCCCAATCTTACAATAATCTACGAATATTGTGTTAGTGTCATATTATGAATCTCGTATATTTTTTATTAAATTTCAAAAATCAAATATTTCTTTTAGTTTATATTTCGATTTCTTGTCAATATTATAACATCACATAATTTTAGATAAAATCTGATATCAAATTCCGAATATTTGAACTGCGTAATATCTGTCATAAGTTTGATCAGAATCTTCGTAATATGCTTTTGTAACGAATACTTTTATTTTAACTCTTGTGAACACTTCTCTTAACATATTTTCATTGTGTCCTTGAGAATTTTTCCAAGCTTCCATTGCTCCACTTGCAGTGTATGGGCCATTATAGATATTTTCTCCATTGATGTTAGAAATATCTGTTACCAATCCACCTCTTGGTCTAACGTGTTCAAATAAATGAACAATTTCAGTTGCCCTTGTTTTTGCAACCGGTGATAATGAATTATCTTGTTTTAATGCTTTTAGTCCATTTTCTTTACGGTATTGATTCAAAAGTCTTAGTATTTCATCCGCCATTTCATCATCGTAATGACCACGTACCATTACAATTGTATCATCACTGATTTGAACAGGAAATTCTTGTTCATTTTCTAATCCTGGTAATGGTTTAGTACGTTTTATTTTCTTGCCTGGATATTTTGGATCAGTTGTTATAGTTTCGTCTGATTTGTTATCCAAAATCAAATCTTTTACTTTTTCTGATACTGTATTTTTTCCACCTACAATATACATTTCTTCAAAAGAATTGCTACCAATATATGATTTTACATCACTTGTAATAGATAATTTTGAAACCAATAGTATTGGTGCTTTTAGCTTTTGTGAAAGTGGTGCCGCTACTAATGCATCTACAAAAACTTCACCACTAGCAAATATCGCTTTAGTTGGCGCAGTAAAACTTGCGTTTGCAACTCTGACAGATGTCATATATCTGTTAGATCCAAAGATTCTTTGTGGTTTTACATTAGTAATAGCTTTGATTTCTTGAACAACTTTATCAGAAACTGTATTTTGCCCACCGACTACAAAAATTTTACCTATATTTCCTTTATAGAAAGATTGTAAATAATCTTTTGTGTCGCTAGAAATCTTGTTTTTTGATACTAATAATATTGGTGCATTGTGTTTTTGGGCTAAAGACGTAGCGTTAATAGCATCTGCAAATACTTCTCCACTAGCTACAACCAAGTTTTGTTTTTCAGCATTTTTGCTAGAGAACTTTTCAGAAACTATTTTAGCATTAACTGCATATCTGTCGTATCCAGCATATCTAACAACTTTGATTTTCAAATCTTTTTCGATATGATTTTGAACAGCCTTACTAACAGATTTTTCTCCACCAATAATTATGACTTCGTCCAAATCTTTTGATTTTAAAAGTTTTTCAGTAGATGCGTCTAATTTATCTGAATAAGTGTATAATATCGGGATTTGTCCTTGGCTCATAACAGTAGAACTGATATTGTCAGGGAACTTTATCGCAGATACAAGCACTACTTTTTTAGAGTTTTGATAATAATCTTCCATCACTTTATTTGCAACCGCAAATCTATCTCGCCCTTCAATTCTATTCATAGTTGACTCTACTTTTTTAGGACTTGCATTATCATCTTGTTCCTTCGCAAGTACAGCAGTGCCTGTACTAAATACCATACTAAATGTTAGACATAAAGCTACTATCTTCTTCTTAAGATTATTCATTTAACTTCTCCATTTGTTATTAATAAAATTTTTCGATTTTGTATTCTTTTTGTAATTTGTCTGTAGCATCTATATATGCTTGTTGTTGTCTCAATTGTAATAGTGTTTGTTTAACTTCATTCTTAGCTTCTTCAAAAGATTTTACTTTTCCTTCAGTTTTATCTTTAATATTAATAATGTGATAACCGAATTGTGTTTTAACAGGTCCTACGATATCTCCAATTTCATTTTCAATCAAAGCATTTTCAAATTCCTTAACCATTTGACCTTGTTGGAATGTTCCCAAATCTCCACCTTGTTCTTTTGATGGACATGTAGAATACTCTTTTGCTAATTGTGCAAAATCACCATCGTTATCGATTTTTTCTTTAATTTCATTAGCCAAATCTTCAGATTCAACTAAAATGTGAGAAGCTGTGAATGTTGGTTGAACTTTGAAATTATCTTTGTGGTTTTCATAATATTCCTTCAAATCTTCATCTGATACTCTAACAGAATTGATTATGTTAGCCATAGCAAAATCCTTCAACAATTCTTCGGATTGTTTTTTAACTTCTTTTACATATATTTCATCTTTATCTAAGCCAGATTTTTTAGCATCAAAGAATAAAAGTTTTCTGTTGATTAATTCATCAGTTAATCTTTTCTTTCCTTCTTCGTTATTGAACTGTGCCCCTCTATAACCTAAAGCTTGAATAAAATTATCAACTTCTGATTGTTTAATTTCTTCACCATTTACTACTGCTAATACTTTATCTTTGTTGTCTTCCATTATTACCTCTCCCTTTACTAGTTAATTTTATTCCGTCTTTATAAAATTGTATCATATTTTCTTTTAATAGTCTTCCAACAGCTCTTTTGAAACTGGATTTTGACATATTAAATACCGATTTAATTCTATTGGCGTCTGTTTTATCGTTAAAATTAATGAATCCATCAGAGTTTTTAAGTTCTTCCATAATAACATCAGCATCTGATGAGATATGCTTATATGCAGGTTCAAAAAATGACAAATCTAACTTTCCATCAGACTTCACATCTGTAACTCTACATTTGACTTCTTCTCCAAGGTCTACAACGCCCGTTAATTCACTTGCAGGAATAAGTCCTTCGTATTTATTGTCTACAGCTACAAAAGCTCCTAGACCGTCCACTATGTTGTATATAACGCCTTCTACCCAATCGTTCTTAACATAGCCGCTGTCGTTTTTTAATAAATTTTTAATTCTCATAGTAAGTGCCAATCTGTTCGACTTATCAATATACAAATACACTAAATATTTTTGACCTTTTACCAATTTTGAAGTTTGTTCCTTAAATGGCAACAAAATATCCTTATCTAAGCCACAATCTAAGAAAGCACCAATTCTAGTAATGTCTTTTACTTCTAGTCTTGCAATCTTACCCAATTCAATCTTAGGTTGCTTCTTCGTTGCCATTAGTTTTTTATTGTCATTGTAAATGAATACATCGACAACATCGCCAACTTTTTCTCCAGAAAGTTCGTCTACATTCATTCTAACAAAATTATTTTCGTTGTCTTTTTTCAACAAAACTTCCGTATTTATCTTATCAATTTTTAAATTCTCTCTTTGTCCTAATTTATACATTTCTTCTCCATTCTAACTCATTCCACCAGGAAGTATTTCAAGCTCTGGATTATCTACTGGATCGTAAGTAAATCCTTCACCAAGCACTTCACTGACATACGAAATACATACGAATGCTTTAGGATCAATAGATTTCACGTAATTTTTAATCTTAATATACTCTCCTCTTGAAACAATCGTATTAATAACAAATTTTTCATTATCAGAAAAACCACCAACTGCTTTATAAATAGTGGATCCTCTTGAAATTTGATCTATAATATAAACGTTAATTTCCTTGTATTTATCGCTCGTTATCATCATATTTACCCTTGTATTTAGACCAGCGATAGCCTTGTCAATGACAACTGAGTTGATACAAATACCAAGCATAGCATACATTCCACTTTTTGTTCCGAAAGTATACATACCAAGTAACACAACAAAAAAGTCTGCTACAAGCATACATTTACCCACATCAATTGAAAAATATTTTCTTATTATCATTGCGATAATATCCGTACCGCCAGTAGATGCCCCTTGATTGATAACCAATGCCATACCAGCAGCGGAAATAATAATTCCAAAAATCAAATTAATCAAAATATCATCAGTTAAAGGTTTGAAATTTGGTAGCAAAATTTCAAGTAACGTCGTTGAACTTGCAAAAATAAATGAACAATATATCGACAAAACCCCAAAGCTTTTTCCCAAAATAATAAACGCTATAATATACAAAATAGTATCCATAATCATAACGAAAATACCCGTTGGAATTTGTGGAACAAAAGCATTCAAGCTAATCGCAATACCAGAAATTCCACCAATAGTTAAATTAAAAGGCATTATAAAAAAGAAAAAGCCAAAAGTAAGTATTAATGTTCCCAATGTTAATATCATTATTTTTTTAATCATTTTGTTCATGCTATCGCCTCCTATCCTTTTATTATACTTGTAAAAATTGCAAATTACAACGTTTTATACACTAAAAAACACCACAAAATAAATTAATTCAAAATTCATAATGCAGTGTTTACAGTTAATTATTTTTTCTAAATTTATTTACTATCATCAAAATTATCAGAACTAAAAGTCCTGTCAACACAATTGAGCCACCTGGTTTTAATTGAAAATAATAAGACATATTGATACCAATAATCGTAAACAATACTCCAAATAGCGATGAATTAACCACAGTTCTTTTAAAGGAATGAGAAACCATTATTGCACAAGACACAGGTATAACCATCAAGCTTGAAACCATAAGTGCACCGACAGTTCTAGACGCAATAGCAACAGTGATAGCTATCAAAAAAGTAAATATTTTATTGATTAGTCCTACGTTGATATTAGACAATCTCGCTCCATCTTCATCAAAAATAATATACACTAATTTTTTGTACAACAGCACATAAGTCACAATAACAATAAAACTCACAATAATTACTGTGTACAATTCAATATCTGGAATAGCTACAATAGATCCAAACATAAATGATTGAAAATTCGCAGCGCCAGGAACAAAATCTGACAAGATTGCAGCAAGTCCAATACCGCTACTCATCACAATCGCAGTTGACAAATCAGAACTCTTGGCGAAGTTTTTTCTGATGATTTCTATTCCAAAAGCTGCAATCACACATACGAAAATCGCCGCTATAACAGGATTTATTCCAAAAATAAGTCCCAAGGCAACACCAGCTAAGGAACTGTGACTCAAAGCATCTCCTACCATGGAGTTTTTCTTGTTAACTACAAAGGTTCCTATCAAAGGAACAATAATTGACACTAATATCCCCACAATAAAAGCTCTTCTCATAAAATCATAAGAAAACATCTCAAACATGTTTCACCTCAACAAATTCATTATCCAATCTAAAAATCCTGTTAAAATAATCTTTAGTAAAATCCAGCTCATGAGTAACCACCAGAATCGTTATATTATGATGAATATTCAAATGCTTCAACAAATCAAACAAATTTTCCTTGCTTCGTTGATCTAGTCCTGCGGTAGGTTCGTCAAAAATCAAAATTTGTGGATCGTTAGCCAACGCCTTTGCAATCATGACTCTTTCCTGTTCCCCACCGCTCATCTTATTGTAGTCATAATTTTTCTTATCTTTCATTTCTACAATAGACAACGCGTTTTCGATTTTTTCATTAGCTTTAATATTCTCATCATCGCTTACATTCATAGCCACGATTTCCCATGCTGTAATAGGAAAAGAAATGCTCTTTTCGTGATTATTTTGAGGAACATATCCAAAACTAAAATTGTCCCTTCCTCCAGCAAATTTAATCTCACCACTATCTGCTTTCAGAAATCCTAAAATAAGTTTCAATAACGTAGATTTACCGGAGCCATTAGCTCCGGTTATCCCTACGAAATCTCCCTTTTCGATATTAAAATTTATATCCCTTAATAGTTTTTCGTTTCTATACGAAAAATTCAAATTTTCTACACTAATTATATTATTCATATTATTTTGCTTGTGAGATTGCATCCAAGTTTTTCTCTAACAATGAAAAATAATTGTCCTTTCCATCTTCGATATCTTGAGTCTTAGCTTCTATAGTAGATAACCCAGCAGTCTTTGCGTTGATTTCCTTAGCCAAAGAATTTGCAATCTTATCGCTTTCTCCCATTTCATAAAATACTGTATTTATCTTATGTGATTTTGCGAAATTAGTCAATTCTTTCATCTTATTTAAATCAGGTTCTGAATCTGAATTAATACCCTCAATAGGAACTTGTTTTATTTCATAATCTCTAGCTAAATATCCAAAAGCTTCATGTGGCACGATGAAATATTTGTCCTTTTGTGGTGCCAAAACTTTAGCGTATTTTTTGTCTAATTCGTCAAACTTTTTATCTAATTCTTTGTAATTTTTTTCATAGAAATCTTTGTTTTCAGAGTCAAATTTAATAATAGCTTCATACACATTTTTCATTTGAATTCTAGCTTGTTTTGGACTCATCCAAACATGTGGATCAAATTCACCGTGGTGATGATGTTCATGATCATGTCCGTGTTCATGTTCTTCGTGGTCATGATCGTGTTCATGTTCTTCATGGTCATGGTCGTGTTCATGTTCTTCATGGTCATGGTCGTGTTCATGTTCTTCTTCAGCTTTAATCTTGTCAATATTTGTAGATGAATCAACTATTTCCGTGTTTTTTAAACTAGATTTAACATCTTCTAACCAACCTTCCAATCCAAGACCGTTAACAATAAGCATCTTTGAATCAGATAAATTTTTAATATCTTGTGCAGTTGGTTCCCAATCATGAACTGTAGCGCCTTTTGGCATAACATTTACCACATCAATTTTATCCTTAGCGATTTCTTTTGCCATATATTCAATCGGATAGAAACTAACATATAATTTCTTTGAATCGGACTTTTCAGTTGATTTGTCATCACTTTTTTCTTTTTGTTCTTGCACCTTTTGATTGTTAACATCATTGTTTTGTCTAGTACATCCTGATGCCACACCAATCATAAGAGTTAATAATAATATCCTATAAATTTTTTTCATAAACCCTCCATATAATAATTTATTAATGCAAATTATTTGCATTATCATTTTAGAATGATTTTATTATTTTGTCAAGAATATTATAAAATATGAAAATTTAATAAAAAAAGAAGCAACTCATATGAATTGCTTCCAAAAATTTAACTATATTTATTTATTAGTCTTCTTTTTTTCTTCCAAGAGATAATCCCAAACCACTAACTATTGATAATGCACCAGCTGCAAGTTTCAATAATTCGTAATCAGCACCAGCTTTTGGTAATTTCTTACTTTGTCTTACTGGTTTGCTTGGTTGGTCTGATTTACTTGGTTGTTCAGGTTTACTTGGTTGTTCAGGTGTTCCTGGTTGTTCTGGAGTACTTGGTTGTTCTGGAGTACTTGGTTGTTCTGGAGTACTTGGTTGTTCTGGAGTACTTGGTTGTTCTGGAGTACTTGGTTGTTCTGGAGTACTTGGTTGTTCTGGAGTACTTGGTTGTTCTGGAGTACTT